>CAZXZQ010000126.1:0-7594 GCA_964645215.1 uncultured Rhizobiaceae bacterium
TCTAACCGTAACCATATGACATAAATAACCTTTTTCTGTTATCTATGTCAGCCCCAAATATTATTACCGCTTAAAAGAATTGTATTGTATTCACCGTGTTGATGCCAATTGTATCTATTGTCTGTCGTATAACTCAGTTTTGGAATCGCGCTTTCTATGGTCTTCACGGTACATTGTTAGCATTATCGTGTTGCTCCAATGCTTTCCAATTTAGCAAGATATGTTTCCCAGACCTTGGTTTTATTCTCGCCTAGCTCTTGCAGGTAAGCCCACGAAAAAATTCCTGTGTCATGCATGTCATCAAAGGTAATACGAACGGCATAATTACCAATGGGCTCCATCTTGATAATTTTTACATTCCGTTTGCTACCAATAATTTTGCGTTGATCAGGTGAGTGTCCTTGAACTTCGGCAGATGGTGAAAGCACACGCAACATTTCAGCAGTAAGTTCATAAGAGAGATTATCCTCAAAGCTAATTTCAAGAGATTTTTTATCTTTGCGAACAGTTAGCTTCGTTGGGTGCATTATTTTATCCTGCTTCAAACTATAATTTTTGTACACGTGTCGCTTTTATATATTGCAAGCTTTAGGAAATTGGAATTAGCTGATGTAACGAATTTAATAAGGAAAGAACCATGAAAGAAAATTACCGTGCGGTTGTTATTGGAGGTGGTGTTGTTGGGTGTTCGGTTCTCTTCCATCTAGCAAAGGCAGGCTGGAAAGATGTGCTTCTTATAGAACGTTCTGAACTTACATCGGGTTCTTCTTGGCACGCAGCTGGCGGTTTTCATACGCTAAATGGGGATCCGAATGTAGCTAAATTGCAAGCCTATACAATTGGCCTTTATGAAGAGCTTGAAAAAATATCAGGGCAATCTTGTGGCTTGCATTTAGTCGGTGGATTCATGATGGCCGACAGCCCTGAGCGAATGGATTTTTTAAGAACACTTCATGCAAAAGGGCGTTACCTTGGTATGGAAACAGAGCTGGTCACACCTGCCGAGGCAAAAGCCATGTTTCCTCTTATGGATGAAACCAATTTTGTCGGCGGTCTTTGGGACCCTGTTGAAGGTCACCTTGACCCTTCTGGAACAACACACGCCTATGCAAAAGCTGCAAAGACATTAGGTGCAGAAATTGAATTACGAAATCGGGTTATGGACCTAACCCAAGATGCTGACGGTACTTGGAATGTTGTAACAGAAAAAGGCACGATCAAAACAGAGCATGTTGTAAATGCTGGTGGCCTATGGGCGCGGGAAGTGGGTCGCATGGTAGGGCTTGAATTGCCATTACTTGCGATGGAGCATATGTATCTGCTGACGGAAGAAATGCCTGAAGTAAAGGCTTATAACGAGGAAACAGGACGAGAGCTTGTCCATGTTATTGACTTCAAAGGCGAGATCTACACACGCCAAGAAGGCAATGGCATGTTGCTTGGAACCTATGAAAAAGCATGTGTGCCTTGGTCGCCGCAAAACACACCTTGGGATTTTGGGCATGAACTTCTGCAACCGGATATAGACCGGATCACACCTTCACTTGAGATTGGGTTTAAACATTTTCCACCACTTGAAAAGGCTGGCATTAAGCAAATTATTAATGGGCCGTTTACATTTGCCTCTGATGGCAATCCCCTTGTAGGGCCGGTGGATGGTTTAACAAATTTCTGGTGTGCTTGTGCGGTTATGGCAGGGTTCAGTCAGGGCGGGGGCGTTGGATTAGCACTCTCAAACTGGATGGTACATGGTGACCCGGGCCATGATGTCTTTGGCATGGATGTAACTCGTTTTGGTGAGTGGGCAACACTGCGTTATACAAATGCCAAAGTGCGCGAAAATTATTCGAAACGTTTTTCAATACGGTTCCCGAATGAAGAACTTCCCGCCGCTCGCCCGCAACAGACAACTCCGCTTTATGATGTGATGAAAGGTGAAAACCATGCGGTGATGGGTAACTCTTGGGGGCTCGAAGCACCACTTTGGTTCGCCCCATCACAAGAAGAAGCGCATGACGTTCTTTCGTTCCACCGTTCAAACGATTTTCCAAATATTGCAAATGAGGTTTGTAAAACGCGTGAATCTGTTGGTGTGACTGAGATTTCAAACTTTGCAAAATACGAAATTATTGGCGAAGACGCGGAGAATTTTCTATCGCATTTAATGACGAACACCATGCCGAAAGAAGGGCGTATTACGCTCACACCAATGCTGAATGAAAACGGCAAGTTGATTGGTGATTTCACGATTGGCAAACTGGCAGATGATCGCTTCATGATGTGGGGTTCAAGTGCTGCGCAAAAATATCACATGCGTTGGTTTGAAGAACACCTGCCCAAAGATGGATCCATTTCAATCCGTCGCTTTGATATGAATTTAGTTGGTCTTTCAATCGCGGGCCCTAATGCGCGCAAAGTACTTGAGAAATTGTGTGATGCTGATGTTTCAAAAGAAGACTTCCGCTTTATGGATATCCGCGAAATGGATGTAAATGGCGCGCCTTGTATTGTGAACCGGATCACATTTTCAGGGGACCTTGGGTATGAACTCTGGATGGCACCCAGCTATCAACGCAAAGTATATGCGGGCATCAAACATGCTGGCAAAGAATTTGACATCGTTGATTTCGGCATGCGTGCACTTTTATCCATGCGCCTGGAGAAAAACTTCCCAACATGGTTTGGCGAACTACGTCCGATATACGGACCTTATGAAGCATCAATGGACCGCTTTATAAAACTGTCCAAGAATGATTTCATTGGGCGAGAAGCTGCTGCCAAGGAACATGCCGATGGACCAAATTTACGACGTGTTTCCTTCGTGATCGATGCAGATACCGCAGATATTATGGCAGATGAGCCGATCTGGGCAAAAGTGGGTGACCAAACATTTGATACAGTTGTGAGCCCGCATGGTTATGGTGCTGCCCGATATGGGCTGAATGGAAATCCGGTCACCCCCTCTATACCAAACGTGGATGGGGAATGGAAAGTTGTCGGTTGGGTAACATCAGGTGGGTATGGACACTTTGTGAAGGCTTCTCTAGCGCAAGGGTATATTCCATCCTCACTGGCTGAACGCGATGAAGAGGGTATGTTTGAAATTGAAATTCTGGGTATCAGACGACCTGCGCGCATTAATCTTGAACCCCTATTTGACCCGAAGGGGGAAAAGATGCGGTCATAGCATTTGAAATTTCTTTTGGAATAGTGGGATATGAAATCAGTTGTTTTTGATATTGGGAATGTGCTCTTAGATTGGGATCCAAAGCGCATTTTTAAAGGCGTTTTAGAAGACGATAAACAAATAGAACAGTTTTTAAGCGAGATTAATTTTACCGACTGGAATGTTGGCCTAGACAAATCTGGAAAGTTTGAGAATGCAGTAAAACTCTTAAGTCAAAAACATCCGCATCACGCTGAAAAAATACGTATGTTTGATACGCACTGGCTAAAGTCTATTAGTGGAACAATTGAAAGCTCTATTGAGGTCTTACAAGCTCTAAATGCTACGAATATTCCTCTTTATGCAATCACCAATTTTTCAGCTGAGAAGTGGATCGTTGCTTATGAGAATTTTCCGTTCTTGAAGACATCATTTATTGATGTTGTCGTGTCAGCACAAGTTGAGATTGTAAAACCTGCCCCTGAAATTTTTAAACTCTTTTTAAGCAGAAATAGTCTCAAAGCAGACGATTGTATTTTCATTGATGATAGCGATGTAAATATCAAAGCGGCCGAGCAAGTTGGTTTTGATGTCATTCATTTTAATAGAGAAACAAAGCTTGCTGAAGAATTAAAGTCCAAGGGTCTTGAGTTTTAGCCAAAGACACAAATATCGACTGTCATAAAAGTATTATTATTGTTCTATAAGAACTATAGTATTTTCAATTGATTCTTTCAGGGTAGATGTAATTTTGACGGCACAACCTATTAACTTTAGCTACTCAACGCCTACGGATTCTTTTGCAAGGCGGAGCGTTATAAAAACTGTTGAAGCCATTGGAGGGCAAAGACAGTTGCGCAAGCTTTATATGGAATATGCTGGGAGCCAGTCAGAAAACGCCGATTTTTTCAGTTCGGCCATTGAACTTTTAGCGCTTGATGTGAAATTTGACGAGAGCCAGTTAGATTCGGTGCCAAGAGAAGGGCCTGTCGTCTTTATCGCCAATCATCCATACGGTGTTTTAGATGGCATAGCGCTAACATGGCTTGCCCGAAAAGCCAGGCCAGATGTTAAAGTAATGGCAAACAATGTTTTGTGCCAGGCGCCAGATGCGCAAGGTAGTCTTTTACCAGTTGATTTTGCAGGAACAAAAGAAGCTGTTGCAACAAATATAGCAAGCCGTCGTGAAGCACTTGCCACGCTAAAGAATAATGGTGCGATTGGTATCTTCCCCTCTGGCAGTGTGAGTGTAAGTGAAAAGCCTTATAAAGGACCTGCAATTGATACAGCTTGGCATCCCTTTGCAGCTAAATTGATCAAAAGTTCAGGGGCGACTGTCATACCAATATTCTTTGGTGGTCAGAATTCTCGCCTATTCCAAATGGCAAGTCACATGAGTTACACATTGCGACTAGCATTGTTTTTCTTTGAAACGGCAAGGCGCATTGGCAGCGAATTTGAATTAGCTGTGGGTGAACCCATTACCCCAGATATGCTTGAAAAATTTTCAGACAAAAATGAATTGAATAAGTTTTTACGGAAACAGGTTTTTGATCTTGCTGCAAAACTAAAAGAACCCAAAGTAGGCTACCCAGAATATGATCGGGAATTCAGCTTCCCTAAACGTATGGGGCTTTAGACCGGTTCAATCAGTGCATGAAATGATCTAGGTAGGCTTTATCACTTCGCCATTTTCTTTGGTAAAGGCCTTTGGCGGATTTTCCATTAAATCAAAAACACGTTCGGCAGGTCGGCAAAGCCTGACACCTTTCGGGCTGCATACGATTGGACGGTTTACAAGAACAGGATGTTCAATCATCGCTTCAAGAATAGTTGCAGCGCTTACACCATCCTCAAGCAAACCAAGCTCTTCGGCAGGGGATTTGGTTTCCCGCAATGCTTCACGTGGCGTAAGATTAGCAGCAGCAAATAAAGCGAGCAATTGTGGTTTAGACCATCCCGCATCGAGGTAATTTATGACCTCTAATTTCTCACCACTTTCTTCAATTATCTTCAGTGTATTGCGGGATGTGCCGCACGCTTCGTTATGATGAATTACAATGGTCATATTTATTTCTCGGTTTCAAACTGCCAGTTATAATAGACAAACGCCAGTATAGCGCCTGCAAGCTGACATAGTATAAACATTACAATATGGGAAGGATTGATGCCTGCAAATGTGTCGGAAAATCCGCGTGCAATTGTAACGGCTGGATTAGCGAATGAGGTTGATGCTGTGAACCAATACGCGGCCGTAATATATAATCCAACAGCCATTGGAACAGCTGCTTCTTTAAACTTGAGTGTTCCTAAAATCGTAATAAGCAATCCGAAAGTTGCAACACCTTCTGCAAACCATTGTGCGCCACCTGTTCTGTCTTTTTGTGAGAATTGAAAAAGATCAAGATCAAACATTAAATGTGCAACCCAGACACCAAGGACCCCACCCACAATCTGAGCAATAATATAAAGCCCTGCATCTTGATTTGAAATGTCATTTCGTAATCGAAATACAAGTGTGACAGCAGGATTAAAATGCGCACCTGATATTGGGCCAAGCATTGTTATCAACACAAATAAAATAGCTCCTGTAGGAATGGTATTGCCTAATAAAGCGATGGCAACATTGCCGCCTGCAAGGGTTTCGCCCATAATTCCGGACCCAATAACAGTTGCAAGTAAAAACAGAGTTCCCATAAATTCTGCGCCTAAGCGCTTAGACAATGAATATTCTGCCATCTTATATCCCCCTATAAATGCTATAAGTTATATGTGCTTATTGAAACTATGTAACAATTAGATGACGCTGAGTGCCGTATTTTGCCAGCACGTTTTTCAATAATATAATCATCTTTGCTGGGGAATAAATTTAAAAACGGATTTTGTTGTATGAAATATACAAAAACACACAAAATATTACCGCTTAGACTATTGTTCAATAGAATTTGTCACGACATGGTGGTCTTCTAAATACAGCTATTTATCATGGCTACCTTAGGTATGTCTAATGCATACTGGGAGTAAACTTGGAGGAGACAATTATGTCCAAATTAGAATTCACACGTCGTGGTCTGATGAAATCAGGCGCTGCTGTGGGTGCTGGTCTTGCAATGCCTACATTGCTAACCAACACTGCTGCTGCTTACACAAACGAGCCTAAAGGCGGCTCAGTAACGCTAGGTTTCAACGTTCCACAAACTGGCCCTTACGCTGATGAGGGTGCGGATGAGCTTCGCGCATACCAACTTGCTGTTGAGCACCTAAATGGTGGCGGCGATGGCGGCATGATGAATACATTTTCATCAAAAGAACTTAAGGGTAATGGTATCCTTGGTAAAAAAGTTGAGTTCGTAACAGGCGACACTCAAACTAAATCAGATGCTGCTCGTGCTTCTGCTAAGTCAATGATTGAAAAAGACGGCGCTGTGATGATCACAGGTGGTTCTTCTTCAGGTGTTGCTATTGCGGTGCAAGGTCTATGTCAGGAAGCTGGCGTAATCTTCATGGCTGGTCTAACACACTCAAATGACACGACTGGTAAAGACAAAAAAGCTAACGGCTTCCGTCACTTCTTTAACGGCTTTATGTCAGGCGCTGCTTTGGCTCCTGTGCTTGAGGCACGTTACGGTAAAGAGCGTCGTGCTTATCACCTAACAGCTGACTACACTTGGGGTTGGACACAGCAAGAGTCTATCGCTAACGCGACACAAGGCAAAGGCTGGGAAACTGTAAACAACGTACTTACACCACTCGCAACAACTGACTTCTCGTCATATGTTGCTCCTGTTCTAAACTCAGGTGCTGACGTTCTTGTTCTTAACCACTACGGCGGCAACATGATCAACTCGTTGACTGCTGCTGTTCAGTTCGGTCTACGTGACAAGCAAGTAAACGGCAAAAACTTCGAAATCGTTGTTCCGCTTTACTCACGTCTAATGGCTCGTGGTGCTGGCGCTAACGTTAAAGGCATCCTTGGTTCAACAAACTGGCACTGGTCACTTACTGACGAAGGCACAAAAGCATTCGTTAAATCATTCGGTGAAAAGTATGGCTTCCCGCCATCACAGGCTGCTCACACAGTTTACTGTCAGACACTTCTTTATGCTGATGCTGCTGAGCGTGCTGGCACGTTCAACCCATGTGGCATTGCTGAAGCTCTTGAAGGCTTCAAGTTTGATGGTCTTGGTAACGGTCCAACTGAATACCGTGCTGAAGATCACCAGTGCTTTAAAGACGTTCTTGTTGTGCAGGGTAAAGAAAACCCAACATCAGAGTTTGACGTTCTTGAGGTTGTTGAAGTTACACCACGTGCTCAAGTTGAGTACCCAGTGGATCACCCAATGTTCGCAGGCGGTGACCTAGGTAAGTGTAACCCAGGCGCATAAACCTCACGGTTTACGTGAAAATTTAGGCGCGCCAGTCGCAAAG
>CAZXZQ010000127.1:0-7586 GCA_964645215.1 uncultured Rhizobiaceae bacterium
ACCACTAGCTGAGGCGTCTTTTATAATGGTTTCTATTTCACGAGTGGATTGTCCATCAAGGTTCGCTGTCGGCTCATCTAGAAATAATATTTCAGGGTTCGTCACAAGTGCGCGGGCAATAGCAAGCTTTTGTTTTTCACCACCCGAAAGAAGATGCGCTTCAAGGTTTTGCGCTTCAGAAAGATTTATCTGCTCAAGCCATTCGCGAGAAACTTTTAGTCTTTCTGCTTTCTTTATATTTTGCAACTTTAAGGGATATGCGATGTTTTGAATTACGGTTTGCCTCAACATGATTGGTGTTTGAAAGACAAACGCCTGTTTCTTACGAGCCTCTTGTGTTGTGCAGTTCCAGCTAAGGTACCCAGGTCGTGCGCGCTCAAGTCCATGGATTACTCTCAACAATGTTGTTTTACCAGATCCATTTGGTCCAAGGATTGCAGTAACCCCACTTTTTGCGACTTCAAGATCAATTGGTCCTATCAGGGTCTTGTCGCGTTTTTTAACGCAAACGCCTGTTAGAATCAGCGGAAGAATTGAACTTACCATGTCCCTGACCTTTCAGTTCTTGTGACAGAATGAATGGTCAAATTTACTGCAATAGCTAGGGCAATAAGAACAAACCCAAGTGCCAGAGCAAAGGCAAAATCCCCTTTGCTCGTTTCAAGTGCTATAGCTGTTGTGAGCACACGAGTAACGTGATCAATGTTTCCTCCAACAATCATGATTGCACCAACTTCACCAATTGCGCGGCCGAATCCCGCCAGAGATGCAGTGAGTAATGAACGTCGTGCATCCACGATAAGCGTGAGGGTACGTTGCCATTTGCTAGCATTTAATGAGATGAGCAGATCATGATACTCAGTCCACAATAGGCGTATTGCTTGATGTGTGATGGACGCAATTAATGGTGTGATGATGATTACCTGGGCAATGATCATTGCTGTTGGAGTGAATAGTAATCCAAGCACGCCAAATGGGCCGGAACGTGAAAGCAAAATATAGACAATCAAGCCGACAACTACCGGCGGCAAACCCATAAGCGCATTGAGAATTGCGATTGTTGCACGGCGAAATCTGAAGCGGTTTATTGCCAGCCATGCTCCTAAAGGAATACCCAGCAAGGAGGCAATTATGGTTGCTGTAAATGTAACCTGAAGAGACAATAGAATAATTTCGAAAAGCTCGGCATCAATATTGATGATTAGCCAGAATGCCTGCTGCAATCCATCAACAATGTCGCCCATTTGCATGTGTCCCTTGAAACTTGAAATCACTTTATCAGTGTTCATGCAAATGCGACAAGGGCATCTGCATTGTAAATTTCAATAATTACAAGTTGCTAATGCATGTTTCCTATTAAGCGGGAGTTTGTAGAGAAATTGAGTAAAATTATTCAGGCAGACTACACTAAATATACCCTGCCTGATTTGTAGATTAAATAATATCTTTTACCCAAACATGAAGAGATCTTCTGTAAGTGATGCAACATCCATCGTGTGTATGGTGATGCTGATATCATTGTCAAAATCAATCACCGCACCTTTATTGGTATCAGTTATGTAATCCTGCAAGCCAACAAAATCAGTAAGTCCTGAGTTCAAAAGCGAGATGGTATCTGTTAGTTCGAAATCATAGATACGGTCATTGCCTAGATCACCTTGGCTAAAGTCAAAAAGGAACTGATCTGATCCAGACCCGCCACGCAATTTATCATTGCCTAGACCGCCTTCGATCACATCATTGCCAGATCCAGCTGTGAGATAATCACGACCATCACCACCTTCTAGTGTATCATTACCTGATCCGCCATAGAGTTTGTCATTATGTAATCCGCCCAAGAGAATATCATCTCCGCCACCGCCAATGAGTTTATCTATGCCATTTCCACCGGATAGGGTGTCATTTCCTGATTGCCCGTTAAGTGTGTCTGACCCAGAGTCGCCGAAAATTGTATCATCGTCACTATTCCCATTGATTGTATCATCTCCACTGCCTCCGAACAGCACATCCATGCCAGAGCCGCCATTGATGATATCATTGCCGGAACCGCCATCTGCTCGGTCATGACCTGATCCTCCTGAGAGTGTGTCATTACCATTACCGCCAGACAACTCGTCGTCGCCGGAATTGCCACTTAATGTGTCATTCCCTGAACCGCCCTGGAGAATATCATTCCCAGAATTGCCATGAAGGATATCTACGCCGCCATTTCCAAACAATTTGTCATTGCCGGAATTGCCCGATAATTCATCATTACCATTGCCACCATAAAGATAATCATGGCCGGATATACCATAGAGAACATCATCGCCATCGCCACCATAAATAACATCATCATCAGGTAAGTTGCCGGATGAAGGAGAGGCAGGGGGGAGTAAGTTTACAACATTTGTTTGGCCGAGCTCGACTGTGATGATCGTGTCATCATAATCATTGTCACCGCCACCGTGAATGTCTTCAAAGCCAATCAAGACGCTGCCGGTAACAGTACTTGCACGACCAACCACATGCATGTAATTATCTGGGTTCGCAGCATAATCGTCATCTGCAGATGTCGCTGAGTGGAAAAGGTCATTACCAAACTGACTCTGTACGTGGGTTTCTGCACCGGTGGTATTATCAGTATAGAAAAGTTCCATCGGCGCATTCATCGTTGCCGGCTGGCCGTTCACATCACGCATTTCATACGTGCCATTTATGCCATCCAATGCTTCGCGGTTTTGATAGCCCTTGCCGTAGCCATTTGAGACGACGAAGAAGCCAAGTTGAGCACCAGCGGAAACATCAAAGCTGACGGCAGATTGACCGGGTATTAAGTCACCGCCGCTGCCTTGTTTGGAAGCATTAGCAAAGAGAATTTGCACATTGCTTACGCTCTCACCTTCGCCAATTTCATAAACGCCGAGTGCATTTCGATATCCAGCGCCCTCATCCATAAAGGTAACGGTCGCTGTCGTTTGTTCGGTTATGACCATGTTTGCCATGTCAATATAAGCTGGTTTGCCATTGCCATACATGGTGTCATTGCCTGCGTGTCCGTAGAGCAAGTCATTGCCCGTGCCTCCAAAGACTTCATCATTGCCACTTAGTGCGAAAATGGTGTCATCTCCGCCGGCACCGGACAGAACTTCCGATCTGCCGGTGCCAACTAGCCTGTTGTCTTGGTTGTTACCAAGTACGGGGGAGATATTCATATCAGTATCAACTGTCATTTTTTATGTTCCTTATTATTTTGGAATGAAGGCCTACCAGCCGATACCCTGGTAACCCTGGAAGTTTGGCTGCTCTTTAAAGATGCGAACCAAATCAATGATCTCTACGCGACCGAATGCAGACGCGACGAGCTTCTGAATTTCTGGGGTATTTTGTGTCACCACAATCACGTCAGATTGGCTGATGACATCTTGACCTTGCGCGCACATAATTTCAGGCAGCGCTTCCACCGTGGGCTTCAAATGCGGGCAAACGCTTTCAACATATTTGAACTGATTACCGATGCGTGTGTCAGGATTTATCGCTGGGTCATAAGCACAGACATCATAGTTTTCCTGAATGAGCGAGTTGATGACTTCGAGAATTGGGCTCTCGCGCAAATCATCCGTACCTGCCTTAAAGGCAAGGCCGATAAAACCAATCCGTTTATGGCCAGAAACACGAACGAGATCTGTTGCGGTTTCCACTTGCAACCTGTTCGATGCAGTAAGGCTGCGAATAAGTGGTGTGCGAACATCAAGTTCTTCAGCTAGATGCGCAACAGCGCGAACCTCTTTCGGCAGACAGGAGCCGCCAAATGCAAAGCCAGGTTTTAGATAATATGGCGACAGGTTCAGCTTCGTGTCCTGCACAAAAATATCCATTACTTTATGGCTATCAATATCGAGCGGTTTGCAGATACGACCAATCTCATTCGCAAAGCTTACCTTGGTTGCATGCCATACATTGTCGACATATTTCACCATTTCTGCCACTTCGATTGAGGTGGTCAGGATGTTCTCATCTACAGGTGCATAGATTTCAGACACGATCTTTGCAGCACGTTCGTCATTTGCACCAATCACTGTTTTTGGTGGATCGTAAAAATCTGCTATTGCCGTGCCTTCGCGCAAGAATTCCGGGTTAAAACAGATGCCGAAATCATCTCCCATTTTCAGGCCAGATGCTTTTTCAATTTCTGGCACCATCACTTTCAGTGTTGCGCCTGGAGGAATAGAACAACGCATGACGACAACATGGTAAGCATTCTTTTTGCGCAGACCTTCACCAATCGCTTGAGCAGCTGAGATGATGTAACGATAATCACATCCACCGTCTTTTGCGGTTGGCGTACCAACGGAAACAAACGTCACATCAGTGTCGATAACAGCACCAATAAGATCAGTGGTTGCGGAAATACGATTGTTTGTCGCGCCTTCACATAGATAAGTGCCAAGGTCCTTCTCATGAATCGGGGTGAGGCCTTCATCAATTTGTTGGACCTTGACACTATCTACATCAACACCAACGACCCTATGCCCCATTTGCGATAGACATGCAGTTGAAACTGCGCCTACATAACCTAGGCCAATTACAGATATAGCAGGCTTGGCTAGATTAAATTTGGGCAGTGGTGTTGAATTCAAGAAAGTTTGTTTTTGTGCAAGGGCGTTCATTTGTTTTTCCTTTGTTTAGGGTTCTTTTGCTTTCTACCTTTCAACTTTCGTGCCAAGATAAAAAATTCAATAAAAACAATATGATAGTATAATTTTACCGTTTGGTGACATGCCTATTTTTTGCATTCTGAAAAGAAACTTTTTGCATTTTGCAAAACTGAAAATTGAACAAAAAAGTGGCGGGTCGAAACCCGCCAAAAACAATGCATTACAGGTAGGGAGCTTTAAAAGTTGAAATAGATAAACTCGGTCAAATCATTCAGGCGATAAGTTTGTATGATCGAAACGAGAAAGAGCGCTGCCAGTCCTAGGCCCCAAGCTGGCCTCGGCGACCATAGAAAGCGAAGAACGGGACGGCCGAGTTCTTTTGCCGTATTTAAAACCGGCTGATAATTGCGGGTAAACTCAATGCTGTTTGGCAGCAAGATCACAATCGCGGTCATAGCAAGCAGGGCATAGAGAACCCAGTCGGCGTCCGGAATAATATCCTGCCAAGGTGTGAAGCTTAGCCCTTGCGACAGGCCAAACATGGAGTGCAGCATAATCAACGCGCCATCTAATGTTTCTGCACGGAAGAATACCCAAGCAAGAATGACGGCTACCATCGTGATCAACCATGCGGCGGATGCATAAACATATGGATGAATGATTGTGCGACATCCTTGCCCCAAGGAAGAGCCGCTCCATATGTGATTGATCATAAGGTAGCCGCCATGCAAGCCGCCCCAAATAATGAAGTTCCATCCCGCCCCATGCCAAAGGCCTCCGAGCAACATGGTGATTGCTAGATTACCTCTCGTACCGAGAAAACCAGACTTATTGCCGCCAAGTGGAATGTAAAGATAGTCCCGCAAGAAACGAGAGAGCGTAATGTGCCAACGTCGCCAGAACTCAACAATGCTGAGCGAGCGATAGGGCGAGTTGAAATTAATTGGCAGGCGAATGCCAAACATCAGCGCCAGACCAAGTGCCATATCGCAATAGCCAGAGAAGTCGAAATAGATTTGAAATGTATAGGCAAGCGAACCGAGCCAAGCAGCCTCCATCGGTATGATCGTACCCTGATCTGCGAGCGAAAACACCGCATTTGCGGCAGGCGCAATACCATCTGCCAAAACAATTTTCTTGAAGAGACCGATTGCGAAGAGTGTCGCGCCTGCCATTAAGTTCATAGCATAACGATTGGTGAAATTACTTAAATTGAATTGCGGGATCGTATCGCGCTGCATCACGATTGGCCCGGCTATCAGTTGCGGGAAAAAGGTAACAAACAGCATGTAGCGTTTGAAATCACTGTTCACGAGCCTGTCTTGATACGTATCGCGCAAAAACGAAATTTGCTGAAAGGTATAAAACGAAATCGCAAGGGGCAGAACCAGTCCAAGCTCCTCCGTTTCAAAGCCCGTTACCGCACCAAAATTCCCGATAAAGAAATCCGCATATTTGAAGACGCCAAGCATCGCGAGGTTAGCAATAATGCCAAAGGCAAGAATACTTTTCGAATGGTGCTTTTTCAATTGTAAGTGGAGCAGATAGTTAAAACCAACCGAGCCCAGCAATAAAAGAAGGTGCTTGGGGCTCCAGCACATGTAAAAGACGAGGGAGGCCATGATGAGCCACCAAATAATCGCGGTTTCGAGACGCAATGCACGTAGCGCAAGAAAGCCCAAAACGACAGGGGGCAGGAACAGATAAATAAACTCAAGTGAACTGAAAACCATTGGTTTAGCCCTTCTTCTCAGATGTCGTTATGATATTTTGCGCAGCAGACTTGGCTTCCGCCTCTTTGATTTTTTTCAAAAGCCGTTTGCTGCCAGCATGTTTCAGATGGCTGCCTTGCTCGGCAAGCGCACGAGCTTGTTTAAGATTGTGCTCAACATGTTTGCCTTTAAGATAAAGTTGACCGAGTTCTTCCATCGAGCCTGGATGGCCAGCAGCAACCCCTTGTTTGAAATAATGAATGGCCTTCTTTTGCGGCAATCCAAATTTACCTATCAAGTGCAAACGTCCTAGCGTTGTGATCGCAGCAGAATAATCTCGTTTAACACTTTCATTCAGAAGATTGAGTATTTCTTGCTGTGAAGTGAATGCGTCCTCACTTTCTACAAGCAACATTGCCATATCGTGCATTGCAATCGCGTCACCTAAACCAGCCGCGATTGAGAACCATCGAAGTGCCTCTTCAGTGTTGGCTTTCATAATCAGGTTATTGGCGTAAAGTCGTCCGATACAACGTGCCGCTCGTGCGTCTCCCGCTTTCGCTGCGATTTCCAAGCGGGGTAAAAATTCATTCAAAACAGCAAGGGCTTTGTCGGGATCTGCAGGTAGCGTCTTGCTTCCCTTCGCTAACAATTCCACCAACAGCAGAACTGCAGAGGAAGAATTGTGGCTTGCAGCAATGCGGTAATGCTTCAGTGCTTGGTCAATGTTTTGTTCGACACCAATGCCGCGTGCATATGATTTTCCAAGTTCATTATGCGCTTTTGCATATCCCCATTTGGCAGCCTTCGAAAACCACTCAAAAGCAATACGCGCGCAGTCTTCGCCACGTGACATGCGGTAAACACGGCCCAGTTGAAAGGCAGCCTTCGCGCGATCTCGAAACGGTTCTTGCACAGCTTGGAGGAGGAGGTTCCGTGCCTGTTCGAGATCGCGCGGTACGCCCCAACCTTTGATGAAGAGCATCGCATATTCATACTTCGCCTGAACATTATTCCCGATTGCATTGCGTTCAAGGATGGTTGCCGCCGCTTTCCACTTCCGCGCTTTGCCAAGGGCTCTCGCCTGTGATAATTCTTGGGCGGCAACTGGGTCCGGCGTATGAAATGACTTTGCAGATGTTGTATGGAGATAATATTCACCTCCTAGCATTCCAGTACAAATGGCCGTTAGCACCGCTGAACCGGCGAAGAGTATTTTGACTTGGTTGCTCATGTA
>CAZXZQ010000128.1:0-7565 GCA_964645215.1 uncultured Rhizobiaceae bacterium
TGAACCAACTTCTCCATCTCCGCCGCCATCTAGCCCTTTTGGTGGATTGATGCGGGATGAAGATAAAATCGCACAACTCATTTCTTCCATAAAGCGCATTGTACGGCTAACCCCATCGCCTCCACGGTATTTGCCTTTGCCACCTGAACCTCTTCGAATGCTGAAATCTTCGATAACAACTGGGTAGCGTATTTCTAAAATCTCGGGGTCTGTCAGACGCGTGTTGGTCATGTGGGTTTGAACGGCATCACTGCCTTGAAATTTGCGACCATCATTCATTTGGCCAGCAGGCGCGCCACCACACATGGTTTCATAGTTTTGGTATTTCGCATTGCCATAGGTGAGGTTGTTCATGGTGCCGGGGCTATTGGCCATTGCCCCTAATGCCATCAACATGCAATTCGTAACATGCTGACTTGTTTCTGTATTGCCCGCAATTACGGCGGCCGGGTAGGTTGGCTTTAACATGCACCCATCAGGAATGATGATGTTTATCGGTTTAAGACAACCAGCATTGAGCGGAATGCTGGATTCTACCATCAAGCGGAATACATAAAGCACAGCTGCCTGACAGACAGGTTCTGGAGCGTTGAAATTGTTTTTTGCGATGGGGGAGGTGCCAGTGAAATCAACCGTTGCTTCTCGCTTATCTTTATCAACGGTAATCTTCACTTTGATTTGTTGGTCATTGTCTGTGGTAAGCGTATGTTCGCAATCAGAGAGTGTATCAATGACGCGGCGTACACTTTCTTCCGCATTATCCTGAACATGCCCCATATAGGCTTGCACAACGGATAAGCTGAAATTCTCAACCATTTTACGGAGTTCATTTGCGCCTTTTTCGTTGGCTGCAATATGCGCGCGAATGTCTGCCATATTTTGATCTGGATTACGTGCTGGCCAAGGATGGTCGGTCAGAATTTTGCGCATACCTGCTTCGTCGATGATACCTTTTTTGACGAGTTTGAAATTATCAATCAATACGCCTTCTTCATCAACATGGGTTGCAAGCGGCGTGGCGCTGCCGGGTGCCATGCCTCCGATATCAGCGTGGTGACCACGTGCAGCGACATAGAATAAAATTTCTTTGTCCGCATTATCAAACACAGGAGTAACAACAGTCACATCTGGCAGGTGCGTACCGCCATTGTAAGGTGCATTTAGAATGAACACATCGCCCGGGTTAATGTTGTCTTGGTTTTGTTCGATGATGGATTCTACAGAGCGGTCCATAGAGCCAAGATGCACAGGCACATGAGGGGCGTTAGCAACAAGCGACCCATCGGCTGCAAAGATCGCGCAAGAGAAGTCCAGCCGTTCTTTTATATTGACCGAATAAGATGTGTTTTGAAGGGTCACCCCCATTTGCTCTGCAATTGACATGAAGAGATTGTTAAAGACTTCCAGCATCACAGGGTTTGCATTTGTGCCTATGGCAGATTGCATTACGAGCTTTTCACTACGCTTCATAACAATATGATCAAACGTGTTGATGATAGCGTGCCAGCCTGGCTCCACAACAATTGTTTGGTGCGGTTCAACGATTAATGCTGGTCCATTAACAGTATTGCCTGGCTTGATATTTTTTCTGAAATGAATGCCCGCTTTATGCCATTTGCCGGATGAGAAAAATTTGGTTTCTTGGTCAGCATCATGCGTTGCTTCAACAAGCGTGTGTTCTAGCTCGGAAAGCTCTGCGTCACCGCCAATCGATTCAACCTCGATGGTCTCAACAATCAAAGCTTTATTTTCAAAGACAAAGCCAAACTGATTGAGATGCAGTGCTTCAAAACTTTCGACCATTGAGCTTAAGTCAGCAAAACTAACGGGTATCGCTAAATCTGTTCCATCGTAACGAATATAAATGCGGGTAAAACTTCTTATATTATCGTCACTTACATCTTGTTTTGAAAGTTCTGATTCCGTTTCTTGCCGGATTTCTGTCTCACGGTTTTTAAGTTCTGAGAGCAGGTCTTCATCCAGTTTTTTAACAACTGCCTTTGAGCGTGATGATCTAATTTGTGCAAGCCCCATGCCGTAGGCAGATAAGATGCCAGAAAAAGGATGAACCAGTACGGTTTCCATGCCTAAGGCATCGGCTACTGCACATGCATGTTGCCCGCCAGCGCCGCCAAAACAATTCAAGGCATATTCGGTCACGTCATATCCGCGCTGCACGGATATTTTTTTGATCGCATTGGCCATATTTTCAACAGTAATTTTTAAGAATCCATCGGCAATTTCTTCTGGTGTGCTTTCTACATCGGTTGTCAAAGTTTCAAATTTTGCACGTACCGCTTCTGTATCAAGAGGCTCATCCTGATTGCTGCCAAATATGGATGGGAAAAATTCCGGTTGCAATTTGCCAACCATGACGTTTGCATCGGTGACGGCAAGTGGGCCGCCGCGACGGTAACATGCTGGGCCCGGATTTGCGCCTGCAGAATCTGGCCCGGCCTGAAATCTGCCACTGTTAAATGAAAGGATTGAGCCACCCCCAGCTGCAACCGTATGAATGCGCATCATGGGCGCGCGCATGCGCACGCCAGCAACTTCTGTATCAAATGTACGCTCAAGTTCTCCATCAAAATGCGATACATCGGTAGAGGTACCGCCCATGTCAAACCCGATCATTTTTTCAAAGCCCGCAAGCTTTGATGTTTCAACCGCACCTACTACGCCTCCTGCAGGACCAGAAAGAATTGCGTCTTTTCCTTGAAATAAATCAGCAGCCGTTAGCCCGCCTGATGACATCATAAACATCAGCCTCGGGCCATTTTCTATGTTCCCGCTCAGGGCACAGCTCTTCGTTGGCTCTTGTTCTGATTTCCCGCTCGAGGCTTCGCCTCTCATCGCCTCTTGTTCTACGCCCAACTCACTGGAAACCTGTTCCACATAACGACGCAAAATAGGAGAGAGGTATGCATCCACGATTGTCGTATCACCGCGCCCAATGATTTTAATGAGAGGCGAAACTTCATGGCTGACTGAAACCTGACCAAATCCACTTTCACGAACGAGTTTTGCTGCCTGCTCTTCGTGATCGGTATATTTCCATGCATGCATAAAAGTGATGGCGATTGAATCAATGCCATCCTCTTTAAGAGCGGAAATGTCATTAGATAGCTTTTTAAGATCAATCGAGGTTTCAATTGTTCCATCCGCAAGTACGCGCTCATCAACCTCAATAATTTTTTCATACAGAAGTTCTGGTTTGATAATTTCTTTTGCGAAAATATCAGGCCGTGCCTGATAACCGATTTCAAGCATGTCTCGAAAACCCTTAGTTATCAAAAGGGCTGTCTGGTCACCTTTTCGTTCAAGCAAAGCATTGGTTGCAACGGTCGTGCCCATCTTAACATTGCCTACTTGATCAGAGGGGATTTTATCATGCTTGGAAATGCCAAGAATATCCTTGATGCCCTGAATGGCCGCATCCTTATAAGCTTCAGGATTTTCAGACAGGAGCTTATGCGGATGTAGGCTTCCGTTTGGAGATCGGCCAACGATATCCGTAAAGGTTCCACCGCGGTCGATCCAAAAATCCCATTTGCTCATAAACATCAATCTCCTGTTGTAATCTAAGCCTAACTTTCAAGGCGAGAGAATACAATCAGATTGTATGTCGTTGAAACTGTTTACACCTCATTAACCATGTATAAAAACGATCGGTTAATCATAGCATGGTAGTTTATCTCAGATGATACGGCTGGGCATAAATAGGGCATAAAAATGGATTTTCATAACACTAATCAAGAACAGAGCGAAAATGCATCTTCTCTGAATGAAGCGACTGACAACCAGGCGCCTGAAAACGAAGTTTTAACACCTGAGCTAGCAGCAGAACTTGAAAATGAGCGCGAATTTTCTCGTGCGCGAACACGCGGTTTCGTAACCAAATCTGATGGTGAATATGCTCTTATCTCCGCAGAAGTTGCCAAAGGTGCTGATGATAAAGAAAATTACTGGACAGTTGGTCAGCTTATTACAATTAAGGTGGGTACTAACCGGGTCGTTGGTCTTGCTTGTGATGTAAATGCTAAAGCAAGTGTATGGGCATTAGATGATGTCAATGAAATTGAAGTAAGAATTGAACTTGTTGGTGAAATTGTTGCAGGTAAAAATGGTGGTAAAGATAAATTCTCATCTGGTATAAGCAGTTATCCTCAAATGGGATGCGTTGCACACCGAATTCGCTCAAGCGACTTGGTTGTTATTTATGAAAATTCTGGTGATTCAGTTGTTAAAATTGGTGAGCTCACACAGGATGCTGCTATCGATGCGAAGATTGATATTGATAAGCTACTTTCACGCCACTTTGCTGTTGTTGGAACAACCGGCGTTGGTAAGTCAACTTCGGTGACGCTAATAATGCGTAAAATTATTCAAACACGAAAAGATGTTCGTATCTTAATGCTTGATCCGCATAATGAATTTTCAAGCGCCTTTCATGAGCATTCAGTCGTGGTGGATTCGTCAAATCTTCTTTTGCCGTTCTGGTTATTTAAGCTCGATGAATTTGCAGAAGTGGTTTTCCGTGGACAGGAGGGCTTCGATTCTGAACTTGAAATGTTGCGCGATCTCATTCCGCTTGCAAAAGAGCAATACCGTGCTGATGCTGAAAAAAAGAATGGCTCACTCGTTAAAAAACAAGCCAAGAGCAATCTAACTGCAGATATGCCAATTCCATATCGCTTAACTGATCTGTTAAAAGCTATTGACGACAGATTAGGCCTTCTCGAAGGCAAGTCAGAAAAGCCGATTTTGCGGTCTCTTCAATATAGACTTGAAAGCATTGCAAATGATCCGCGCTTCCGTTTCATGTTTGATCCGGGTCCTGGTGGCGACATCATGGAAGCGATCATTTCCAAGATATTCAGAGTGCCGATGGAAGATAAGCCAATTTGTGTGCTGGAAATGTCGGGCCTGCCAACTGAAGTTGTGAACTCTGTCGTTTCGGTTCTTTCAAGATTGGCGTTTGATATTGCGAGTAACAGTGATGGCGGCATCCAAACGCTCGTTGTTTGTGAGGAAGCACACCGCTACATTCCAGCAGATGAAAGCGCTGGTTTTTTTCCGACACGCCAAGCGATTGCGCGTATTGCGAAAGAGGGACGTAAATACGGTGTGTATCTCTCCATCATCACGCAGCGTCCGGGTGAACTTGACCCAACCATTCTTTCTCAGTGCAACACGATTTTTGCGATGCGCCTTGGTAACCAAAAAGACCAAGAGATTATTCGTGGTGCTGTAACCAATGGAGCTAAATCTACGATTAGCTTCCTTTCTTCGATTGCTAACCGTGAATGTATTGCATTTGGTGAGGCGATTAATACGCCGATGCGAATGACATTTGAAACCATGCGGGCAGAAGATTTGCCGGGCGCGCATATTTATGAGCGTCAAGCGCAAGTTAAAGATGGTTTTGAAGTTTCGCTTTCATCTGTCATGCGTCGTATGCGTCAAGAAGATCGCAAGGCGGGTGCTGCTACTGAAACCTATTCAGGTGCAGAGGAAAACGCATCGCAAATGCGTGATATTGCAAAAGCTAAAGCGCCCGACCATCAACCAGGTGATGAGATAAACTCAATTTTAAATGCGGCTTATTCGTCCAATAACAGCTCTCTTAAGCCGCAGGCGCCTGGTATGATGACACCGCAAAATCCGGTGCCGCAACCTGCAGCTAGACCTGCAGCAGCTCCACCACAACCTGCTGCGAAGCCAAAATCTAACGGCGTCAATAACTTGATTAAGTCTTTGCGCTCGAATTAAACCTTTCGGCTCAGTACGATGATGCCTGTGATGGCGATTGCTGTTATGACCGTAAGTGAATCAATTCGCTCATTTAGCAAAATTGCTGCGATGATGATGGTTATGAAAGTTTGTAAAAGTTGTATTTGTCCAATTTTTGCAATGCTGCCTCTGGCAAGTGCCATATTCCACGCGCAAAACCCTAAAAACATTGAGATGCCTCCCACATAGAAGAGGCCGATTAAGCCTTGAGTGGATGGTGATAAAAACCGCGGCTCATAAAACCATATGGTTCCGCTCAGAATAAGCGGGAGGTTGAGAATGAGCGAGCGGCTTATGATCTCCCAACCGGGCGTTGAGCGCGATAATTTGCCAAATAAGACATACCCAAATGCGCTTGAAAGCCCTGCAGCGATCAACCATAAATCGCCAGATGAAACGCCACCAGCGCCTTGATCATCTGAGGTATAAATTGTAAATGCAGCGATGATCAATGCACCCGTAATTGATAAGACCCAAAAGACAGGACTCGACGTTTCGCCTGTATAAAGACGAGAGAAAAGTGCCGTTGCCAGCGGCATGAATCCTAATATAACGCCGCCATGCGAGGCAGGCACTGTTTGCATGGCAATTGCCATCATGCCCGGAAATGCAAAGACCAATAATATGCCTGCGATAAAGATCAAGAAATCGTCTTTATGGCGCAAAGGTTTGCGCAATATTGTAAGTGTTATGGCAGCAAGTGCGGCCGCGATTAATGCTCTGAAGCAGGTGAGGAATTCGGGGTTGAAATCCGTTAACGCCAAGGTTGTGAAAGGCAATGTGCCGCCAAACCCTAAGACAGCCAAAAACCCTAACAGATAGGTTGTAAAAGAGGGGCTTGATTGGTTTCGTTGCGCGCTCATGTATGAGGGGTAACATTGTTATTTGTTTTCTGCTAGCGCTAGCGCCTCTCGGTTAGCGTGCCATATGTATTATCACGTATTGTAATTAATGTGTGGGGGCTGGTAGCAATTTTACGCGGTTTCCCATGCGTCCAAACATCATGGCCAAGACAATTGCTGCATAAAGGGTGAGCAGATAAAGCGGGTAGGCAAGGATGATCAAGTCCCATTTGCCAACTGAAAGTGCGGCAAAAACAGATGCGATTAGTGCTATTACCCAAGTGCTAAGCGTTTCACTTTGCGGGTTATGATAAGCTTTCAAAATAGTCACAGTGCCGCCTAGCAAGCTAATGCTGATGGTGATCGCCAATGCGAAAATAGCTGTTTCAGTGAAATACCACGCAACCAATCCGCTTAATGCGCCTAGGAAGATTATTTGATTTTTCTTACAAAGATATTCGCCATCACCAAATTTAATAGACAATAGAAATACGATGATTGTGCCGCTAACCTGTACACCAGCAAACCAGAGAGATGCGGTGGCGCCTTCGTAAACTTGTGAAAAAAATGCGATTGATCCTAAGCTTGACCAAATCAACCAAGAAGCTTTGTCTGGCTGCGTTTGCTTTTTCAACGTTTCAATAATGTAAGGGACGTAACAAAAAATACTTAGAATGCCTGACAAAACACCAAAAAGAACAAGCAAGTTATTATCAGAAATAGTATTTAGAAATGTCATCATACCACCAGAGTTAAGTTTTCTTGTAACCAATCTGATATAAAATTAGACGTTTCAAATGGCGTTGGATGTGCGTGATGTCACACTATAAAATGTATGGGGTGCCTGCGGTATTATTCACTCGACCCTTTCGGGCAGTGTATTGTTTAACTTCAGTAATCAAACTGAGTTTAAAGGCAGATGGTGAGTTG
>CAZXZQ010000129.1:0-7540 GCA_964645215.1 uncultured Rhizobiaceae bacterium
CACGGGAGTTACCCCACAGCGACCTCAACGCTGCGCGTCTACCAATTCCGCCACGGCCGCAGCTAGGTAGGTTGAACAAGTCAACTTCGCGGATGTAACAAATCACGGCCGCGATCACAAGTCCAAACTGCCATAAACCATGCATTATTTCAGCCCTTGTAACTTCGTCTCAAACCGCGTAGAAGGAGCGCAAATAGTGCCGCTGAACTTAGTTTTTATCTGCGGTTTCCTCCCGAATACTTTTAAATTACAGGCCGTCTGTCATGACTTCGCGTAACATCGCCATCATCGCCCATGTTGACCATGGGAAAACTACTCTTATTGACGTTTTGCTTAAGCAATCCGGTACATTCCGCGATAACCAACAGGTTGAAGAACGCGCGATGGATTCAAACGATCTTGAAAAAGAGCGCGGCATCACAATCCTTGCCAAAGTGACCTCAATCCAGTGGAAAGACACGCGTATCAATATCGTGGACACACCGGGACACGCTGACTTTGGTGGTGAGGTGGAGCGCATTCTCAACATGGTTGATGGCGTTATTCTGTTGGTCGACGCAGCCGAAGGCCCTATGCCGCAGACAAAATTCGTGCTCGCCAAAGCGTTGAAGCTTGGGCTTAAGCCGATTGTTGCAATCAATAAAATTGACAAGCCGGATGGCCGCCCTGACTGGGTGTTGGATGAAGCGTTTGATCTCTTTGGAATTCTGGAAGCAAACGAAGAGCAGCTTGATTTTCACACACTTTATGGGTCCGCCAAAGAAGGCTGGATGGCAACAGATGCCGAAGGCCCTAAAGAAGATATGGCGCCATTGCTAGACCTCGTGCTTGAGCATGTGCCTGAACCTTCTGTCGAAGAGGGCGATTTTAGAATGTTGGCCACGACAATTGAAGCGAACCCTTATTTGGGACGTATTCTCACAGGCAAAATTACTTCTGGTGTGGCTGTTCCAAATCAGGCGATACATGCGCTAAACCAAGAAGGTGAAATCATTGAGCAGGGCCGCATTACGCAAGTGCTTTCGTTTGAAGGGCTTGAGCGTAAGCCAGTGGATAAGGCTGTTGCCGGTGACATTGTTTCGGTTGCAGGTCTTACAAAGGCAACCGTTGCTGACACGCTTGTGAACCCGGGCATTAAGGAACCTATCGCGGCTCAACCGATTGACCCGCCAACACTCTCTATGACTTTCCGTGTTAACGATGGTCCGCTTGCTGGCCGCGAAGGTGATAAGGTGCAAAGCCGTGTCATCCGTGACCGTTTGATGAAGGAAGCCGAGGGTAATGTAGCACTTAAGGTAACGCAAGTTGAGGGGTCAGACGCGTATGAAGTGGCTGGCCGTGGCGAATTGCAATTGGCGATTGTGATTGAGACCATGCGCCGTGAAGGTTTTGAGATGACCGTTGGTCGTCCGCGCGTTTTGATGACAAAAGATGAAAACGGCACGAAAATCGAGCCGATTGAAGAAGCAATTATCGATGTGGATGAAGAGTTTTCTGGAGCTGTAGTTGAGAAACTAAGCCAGCGCCGAGCGGACTTGATCGAGATGAAGCCGTCGGGTGGCGGGCGTGTGCGTCTCGTATTCCATGCGCCAACACGTGGTCTTATCGGTTATCTATCTGAGCTGATGACGGATACGCGCGGCACTGCCATCTTTAACCGTACCTTCCTCGATTACATGCCTTATAAAGGCGACATTGAACAACGCCATACAGGTGCGCTGATCTCGAATGGGGATGGGGAGGCTGTTGCCTTTGCCATGTTTAATCTTGAAGACCGTGGTCCAATGATGATCCACCCAGGCGATAAAGTCTATCAGGGTATGATTATCGGCGAACACTCGCGTGGTAATGATCTTGAAGTCAACGTGCTTAAAGGTAAGCAGCTGACCAATATGCGTTCTTCCGGTAAGGATGAGGCGGTTAAAATTACAACGCCACTTAAGATGACATTGGAAAAATCCCTCGCTTACATCACGGATGAAGAATTGGTTGAAGTGACGCCGCAAAATATTCGTCTGCGTAAGCGTATTCTCGATCCTATTGAACGTAAACGTCAGATGAGAGCAGCTCAATCTGCTGAGTAGGTTGTAACGATTTTTGGCTTTGATTTAACAATCGCGAATACCACAATTGCGATTGTGATGGCTGAAATTATCGCGCCCCAAAACCAATATGTTCCGCCCATTGCTTCTGCGATGTTTGCAGTATCGCTTGTGTATGCCACGCCATCTCGTGTGAAGCCTTGTGAAAACATGTAATCAAAGTCCAGCAGGTTTTCGAAGCAAAGCTGTATCGCTAGAAATTGCGCGAAGATACGGATTGCAGGTTTATAAGGTATAAATGAAACCGCACCAATAATACCACCGGCGATTAAGCCAATTTGCATCGTGTGCCAGTCACCGCCCCAATATGCTGCGCTTAATATCACTGACAGCGAGAGCCCCTTTAACAGCCAGTGGGTGAGCATAAACCTGCGTGAGAAAAATAAGATGATGGCGCCGATAATGCATGGACCGATTAATCCACCCATTGCACCTAATGCACGACCCAATGTGCTGTAATGAAAATTATAGGAAACGCCACCGCCGCCTGGCCATAAGAACATTTCTTTAAATGATCCACCACCTAATATGGCAAATATTCCGTGAAAGAGCTCGTGGATATATGTGCCAAAAAGATTGAGTGGCCACATCATCCACTTTGTTTCTGGATAAAAGCGCAATGCCAGTGCCAAGATAACCGCGATCCAAAAAAAACGATCGGCCCATAAATATTCCCAAAGGGTAGGCTGACGTGAAGAATGATCGAGGTTTTCTATTGGTGGCACAGATAAATAGTCTAATTTAAGAGCTTAAGTGTAACAATCTTAAAGGTTCCGAGCAGGGCTTCAAGATGTTTTCTATCGTTAGCTTTGTGTTTCAGCGCTATGGTCGTGTGCGTTATCAACTCGCTTACAGCCTCTACAGTTAATCCAGATTTCTTAAGCTTCTTTTCAAAGGGCTTGAACATTTCAGTAATTGCATTTTGAAATGCTTTATTGGCAGCCGTCAATTCTGCTGCTGCAGAATTTCCAATTCCCTCAATGATATCCGCTCCATGAGGCGTACTGTGCATGATGTCAAAAGGTACAAATGCTAAATGATAAAAGATAAGCTCTAGACCTTTGTCCAAATCCTTTGAATTGTCTGTGTGATCATGCAAGGCATTGAGTGTTTCTTCAGAGTAAAGTCTGATAATCGCTTTAAAGATAGCTTCTTTATTTTCAAAAGAATTATAGAGTGTTTGGCGCGAAATTTCTGCGTGCTCCGCAATATCATTCATCGTCGTCCGCTTAATGCCATATTGAGCGAATACGGTTTTTGCAGCATTTAGAATATTTTTTTCTCTGTCTGACATAAAAGACTTATTGACATTTTAGGTCTAAATGTCAATATGGACAAAATGACCAATTTTGTAAAAGTGCCAAATTGACTGCTAGCGATATTTCAGGAGCAAGCTTATGAAAAAAGTAATCAACGGAAAACTTATGGAGCTGGGTGATGATCCTGATATGCCGCTGTTGTGGGCATTGCGTGATATCGTTGGTCTAAAAGGCACCAAGTTTGGGTGCGGCATTGCCGCATGCGGTGCGTGCACCGTGCATGTGGATGGTGAACCAGTTCGCTCTTGTCAGCTATCAATTGGTGATATTGATGGTGCTGTTACAACCATTGAAGCCATCGGCGATTTTGACAATCTTCATGCGGTTCAGAAAGCCTGGATTGAGCATCAAGTGCCGCAGTGTGGATATTGCCAGTCGGGCCAGATCATGGCCGCAGTAGCGCTTTTAAAAGAAACACCAGAGCCGACTGACGAAGACATTGACGACGCAATGACAAACCTCTGCCGGTGCGGAACCTATCCGAAAATCAAAGCTGCGATTAAACGTGCAGCTGAACTAAGTCAGGAGGCGTAGAAATGGGTATCGCAAAAATTGCAAGACGTACATTTCTCATTGGCGCTGCTGCTATCGCTGGCGGCATTGCAGTTGGTTATTTTTACGTAAGACAGCCCTATGACAATCCGCTTGAAAATGATCTGGCAGAAGGGGATTATACCTTCAATCCCTATGTTAAAATTTCAACGGATAACACTGTCTCTATTATTACGCCACGCGCTGAAATGGGGCAGGGTGTACATACCTCGCTTGCTGCACTCGTGGCAGAAGAGCTTGATCTTTCACTTGAAGAAGTTGAGGCAGAGCAAGGCCCGTCAAATTGGGCATATTTCAACGGCGGCTTGATGGAAGATGGTGTGCCGTTTCCTGTGTTTGATGAGAGCTTCATGGCAGAAAGCATGCGCTCCGCCATGCCCGCAGTGAGTAAAGTCTTAGGCCTTCAACTGACGGGCGGCTCATCCTCCATAAAAGACGCATATGAGAAGATGCGTCAGGCGGGGTGCGCAACCCGGTATGTACTTCTTGATGCAGCCGTAAAGAAATTTGGCGTTGATAAGAATACGCTTGAAGTCAAAAACAAGTCGGTCGTTAATCCTGCCAATGGCGAAGCGCTGACTTTTGGTGAATTGGTAGCAGACGCGTCTGAACTGCCCGCTCCATCAGAAATCGTATTGCGTGAGCAGAAGGACTGGAAACTGCTTGGCAAACCACAAGCCCGCGTTGATATTCCTGACAAGGTCACAGGCCAGCCAATCTTTGGCATTGATGTAGATTTGCCGGATATGACCTATGCAACGGTAAAAATCTCACCGCGTTTTGGCGCGAAAGCAAAGCGTGTTGATGATACCGCCGCACTTGCGGTCCCGGGCGTTAGAAAGATCGTTCCGCTTGAAACGCAAGCTGGTAATGGGTTTGGTATTATTGCAGACCACACTTGGGCAGCTTTTAAAGGTGCTGAAGCACTGGAAGTGGAATGGGAAGATGTGTCTTATCCTAAAGATAATGATTCAATCTTTGCGAGAATAGAAGAAGCGCTCTCGACACCGCACGATCAGTCGTTACGCAATGAGGGCGATGTTGAGATAGCATTTGCAGATGCGCCGCGTGAAGACCTTCTGGAGAGTGAGTATCGCGTTCCATATTTGGCGCATGCATGCATGGAGCCGATGAATGCCACAGCGCAATGGAAAGATGGCAAGCTCATCGTCTGGGCGCCGACACAAGCACCTACAATCATTCAAATGATGTGTTCAGGCCAAGTGGGTGTAGAGTCAGATGATGTGACTGTACATAACACCAAGCTTGGCGGCGGTTTTGGCAGACGTGGCGAAATAGACTTTGCAACTTACGCTGTGGAACTTGCGAAACATACGGACGGAAACCCGGTTAAGGTTACATGGTCACGCGAAGAAGATACGCGCCACGATATGTACCGCCCGGCAGCGATTGGACGTATGAAAGCGCGTATTAAGTCCGGTGAACTGCCGACTGCATTGGATATCCATATTGGGTCACCGTCTATTGTTGCGAGCATGATGTCTCGTTTGGGCCAATCTGCAGGTGGGCCAGACAATACTATTTCGCATGGTGCGTTTGATCAGCCATATCAAATCGCAAATTATCGCGTACGCTCAAGCAAGGCGGATGTATCAATTCCGATTGGTTTTTGGCGCTCAGTCGGCAACTCATTCACAGGCTGGTTTCATGAAAGCTTCATGGATGAAATTGCAGAAAAAGCTGGTAAGGACCCGCTCGATCTACGCCTTGAATTAATGAAGGAACACCCGACAGCAATTGGCGTTCTTAATAAGGTAGCGGAAATGTCTGGTTGGAATGCACGTGATCAACTGCCAGAGGGACAAGGTTTGGGCCTTGCTCATGTTGTATCCTTCGGTACTTGGGTCGCGATGGTCATCAAGGTTGAGATGGTCGATGACGAAGTTAAAATGACCGATATCTGGGCTGCAGCAGATATTGGAACGGCAATCGATCCTGATAATGTGAAAGCACAGATCATGTCCGGCGCTGTCTTTGGTTTATCGGCGGCACTTGGTCAGGAAATTAACTTTGCAGATGGTGAAGTGGTTGAAGGAAACTTTGATGAATTCGATTCCATGCGCATGAATCAATGTCCAAATATTCATGTGGAAGTGCTTGAAACATATCACAAAGTTGGCGGAGCGGGCGAGCCTGGCACGCCGCCATCCATTCCCGCTCTTGCAAACGCAATTTATGCAGCAACAGGCAATCGCATTCGTACAATGCCATTGTCTCATGAAGTGGATTTTGTGTAGGCGGTAAATTACTCGGCCAAAATTCCGGCAGTGTCCAGAGGCTTGGCTGAGTTTTCAAGCCAGCCTTTACGCGCTTCAGCACGTTTACGTCCAAGCTCGTCAATCGGAAGTCTCAATGATGAAATCAGTGAGCGTACTTCCTGACGTGCTTTCAGATACGATGTGCTTGTGCTGATGCCCAAATTATCCTGGTCAAGATCATCAAGTGCGGTTAGCCCCATTGGGAAAAGCTCACGGAAAATAACGCGTTCAGAAATACCTTCTGCCAAACGACAACCAAGCTTCATCGAAAGTTCTTTTAGGCTTCCTAACATGCGTTCTTTATTTTTTGAGTGTAACTGTGTCAACCGGTTACGAACCACAACCCAATCAAGAATACCATTATCAGCTCTATGTCTTTGTCTGCGGGCTTCCCGAATGGTTTGTGCGTAATGCGAGAGGCGAACAATCTTGCTTGATTCTGGATCGACATTGCCAAGTACATCAAAATCTAGGTAAGAGTCATTCATGGGCGTCACAAGCGTATCTGCCACAGAATGTGAAAGGCGCATTAAATAACCATCATAACCAGGTGTATCTATGACAATAAAGTCATGGCTCTGCTCTACGTCGCTCAAAATGTCTGTGAATTTATCCAGCACAATCGTATTGCGTTCACTCACCACATTTGAAGCATCTGGAATGACTAGATAATGATCTGGGAGTGCCAGTGGTAAAGATCTGCGTTTTACCCAATTAGCACGGTTATCAAGGTAACGTGTGAGGCTTTGCTGTCTATTATCCAAGTCGATCGTTGCAACTTTATACCCCACATTCAGGAGCGCGACAGCCAAATGCATAGCAGTTGTGGTCTTGCCAGAACCGCCTTTTTCATTACCGCAAACGATGACGTATGCTTGATTTTTATCGTTTTGTGGGGTGCGCATTCTGCAAGATCCTTAATCAATACTAATATTGTTTATGCGCCCCATTTCTGCAATCTAAACATGCAGATCATTACAATTTTAAGAAATCGTAGTAAAAATACAAGGTTAATTTGTAATATTTCTAAAAAGCAGTCTATTTTAAGTCGCGTAATCTATCTTTTTTTATTAATACTTATAGTAAACCAAGATTAGATAATTCAACGCGCAATTCAGGGGGAAGGGCGTTTACACCCGTGCCGCCAGAGCCAATATCCCGCGGTGCATCTTCTGGCGTTAAGTAACGCCAACCCTGAAAAGCACGGCGCGGCTGCCAGTCGGTCAAAATAAGCCGTGGCTCAAGCACGATGTCACGCATCGCCTGCAGAAAACGCGCCTTGGCGGAT
>CAZXZQ010000130.1:0-7520 GCA_964645215.1 uncultured Rhizobiaceae bacterium
TTGAAAAGGCGAACCCGCCGAGCGTTTGCATGCATGTGTCACCCGCTTGCCAGCTTGCTTCTGCCGCAAGTAGTTTCGCCATGTTTGCCTCCGCACCGCATTTCTCGTTCGCGTCAAACATGCGAGCTGCTTTCTCCACCATGAGTGCTGCAGCTTCCATATTGGCGTAGCATTTTGCGATGGGAAACTGGATGCCTTGATTGGAACCAATAGGACGGTCGAAGACAATGCGATCCTTAGCGTAGTCGGTTGCATGGTCAATGAAGTATCGTGCATCACCTACGCATTCTGCCGCGATCAAGATACGCTCCGCATTCATGCCGTCCAGAATGACACGGAAACCTTGGTCAAGTTCGCCCAGCAAATTCTCTTCTGGAATTTCCAGATTATCAAAAAAGAGTTCGCAGGCGTGATGGTTGATCATCGCGTCAATCGGTTGGACTTCCAAACCATTGCCGACGGCCTCACGCAAATCCACGATGAATGCTGAAAGGCCATGTGTTTTCTTCTCGACTTGATCAAGCGGCGTGGTGCGGGCAAGCAGGACCATGAGGTCTGAATGCTGTACGCGGCTGATCCACACTTTCTGGCCATTGATAATCCACTTACCGTCTTTAAGTTCCGCTCGGGTTTTGAGCTTTGTGGTGTCTGTTCCCGTTGTGGGTTCGGTCACGCCAAAGCTTTGTAGGCGTAATTCACCTAATGCTATTTTTGGCAAATAAGTTTGCTTCTGAGTTTCACTGCCATGGCGTAAGAGCGACCCCATCACATACATCTGCGCGTGACATGCGCCTGCATGCGCACCGCGCCGTGAAATCTCTTCGAGAATTGTGCAAGCTTCAATAAGGCCAAGCCCCGCGCCGCCATAAGCTTCCGGGATCAGACAGCCAAGGAAACCAGCCTGCGTCATCTCTTTCACAAATTCAGTTGGATAGCCTTTTTCTGCATCAAGCTCACGCCAATAGGTTTCGCTATAGCGCGCGCATAGGCTTGCAACGTTTTCGCGAATTTCTTGAAGTGCATCATTCATTATGCAAACCGTTCATCTAGCCACGTCACAAACTCTGTCATGGTATTATCGCGGTTAAGTTCGTTCAATGCTTCGTGGCGATTGTCAGGGTCAATTGTAAGTGCGAGGTCTTGGATGCCGGTTTTCTTTAGGCGTGTATGTACGCGCTCCACCGCCTTGCCATAATCGCTACACGGGTCTTTGCCACCAGCAGAGAGGTGTATCGGTAAATCGTTTCGAATTTTGGTAAGCTCATTGTCGTTGGCGCCAATTTTGATCGCTTTAACAATCTCAAGCCAAAGCCCATTTGAAGCCATGAAGCCACACATTGGATCGGCGATATATTTGTCTACTTCTGCTTCATCGCGGGAAAGCCAATCGAATGGCGTACGGTTGGGTGCGAACTTCTTGTTCCAGTCTTCAAAGGCTAGTTTGTTTGCTGTGAAGCTTGATGTATCGGAACCGCGTAACATACGCTCGACTTTCAGAAGCAAGTTGTAAACTACTAACAGCGCTCCACCATCAACACCTGCATTCCAAAGCGCTGCAGCGTCTATCTTGTCTGAATGTTTAATGCAGTAATTAAGGCCGATGATTGCGCCCATAGAATGGCCGAATAAGATTATGGGCAGTTTAGGATTTTCTTCGTGGGCATGTGTCACGACGACACCCATATCTTCGACAACTTTTTGCAACCCATCTTGCTGTGCAAACATGCCTTGTGGTGCGCCATAGGCAACAGTTTCACCATGACCTCGATGGTCATAGCAAAGCGTATGATATCCATTTGTTACGAGATGGTTTGCAAACCGTTCATACCGCCCGCCGTGCTCGGCCATGCCATGTGCAACAACAACAACGCCTTTTGGTTTTGATGATGCTTTCATGGAATAGAGACGAATTTTTGCCCCTGTAGTACTGTCCAGCAATGACACCTCAAATTGCTTCACGTTGAGACCGATGCAATGAGTTCATTTACTTTGGCTTTTGTTAGGCCAACTGCCGCACCAATTTCATGAATGCGGCTTTCTTCTTTGCTGACGATCTCACTGTCACTAATCATGATCAGATGACATGATTGAATGATGATTTGTTTCATGCGCGGGCTTATCTCATTTGCATGTGCTTTAAGCTGCCCTAAAATGTTTTCGCTCTCGGTATCTGCCAACATGTGTTGAACGTCATCTACCGAGATTGCGCTGTGCAGTAATTGTTCGTGAATATTGCAAATGACCGTGACCTCAATGTCACGCACTTTGCCGTCCGCATTCGCGACACATGCCATAGACTGGATCAGTAATCGTTTTTCAAGCTCTGTATAACTCGTGTTTACCGGCTTGCGTTGTTCACGGAGATAAGCTGCTATTCCAAATGTTGTAAAGAAAGCGCCGAGTAGTAAGCCTGTCCAACCAATTGCTGAAACAGTCGCGCTATTGATGGCATATCCTTGCAAAAGACACGCAATGCCTATAACCAGCAATGCAATGCCAACAATTATTTTTAAGCCAGTTTGCAAAATAACCACCCATATTTCGATTTAGCTGCATACTACGCTTGAATTTCCAATGTTCAAGGCGTAAATCGAACACTGACTTTTATATACACTCAAATTTGAAGATGGAGTATGCCAGATGGCTCGCCAGTTTATTTATCACATGTCAGGCCTTTCTAAATCCTATGGGACTAAAAAGGTGTTGGAGGACGTTCATCTTTCATTTTATCCAGATGCTAAAATTGGTATTTTAGGGCCGAATGGCGCTGGTAAATCTACCATCCTTCGCGTCATGGCTGGGCTAGATAAAGAATTTTCAGGCGAGGCATGGTTGGCTGAAGGAGCAACGTGTGGATATCTGCCGCAGGAGCCACAATTAGATGCATCCAAAACTGTTACGGAAAATGTGATGGAAGGGGTTGCAGAAAAGAAAGCAATTCTCGACCGCTACAATGAATTGATGATGAACTATTCCGATGAGACTGCGGAAGAGGGCGCGAAACTTCAAGACGAAATTGATGCGCAAAACTTATGGGATTTAGACAGCCAAGTTGAAATGGCGATGGATGCATTGCGTTGCCCGCCAGGTGATAGTGCGGTTGATAATCTTTCCGGTGGCGAGAAACGCCGAGTAGCACTTTGTCAGTTGCTTCTTTCGCAGCCTGATTTGCTACTGCTCGACGAACCAACCAACCACTTGGATGCGGAGACAATTTCCTGGCTTGAGAAGCACCTGCGCGAATATCCGGGTTCTGTTTTGATGATTACCCACGACCGTTACTTCCTAGACAATGTGACGGGTTGGATTTTGGAACTCGACCGCGGGCGTGGCATTCCATACGAAGGCAATTACACAGCTTATCTCGAAGCAAAATCCAAACGTATGCAGCAAGAAGGCCGTGAAGAGGCATCCCGCCAAAAAGCAATTGCAGCGGAAGCAGGCTGGATCAATTCATCGCCCAAAGCGCGTCAGGCAAAATCCAAAGCGCGTATCAAAGCGTATGATGAGCTGGTTAAAGCTGCGAACGATCGCACACCGCAAAATGCGCAAATCGTCATTCCGGTGGGCGAGCGTCTTGGTGACGTTGTTATTGAGGCCGATAATCTTTCAAAAGGCTATGATGATAAACTTCTGATTGATGATCTTGAGTTTAAATTGCCGCCGGGCGGCATTGTGGGTGTTATTGGCCCGAACGGTGCAGGTAAATCAACGCTCTTTAAAATGATCACAAAACAAGAAACGCCAGATGCAGGCGAAATCCGCGTTGGTGAGACAGTTGACCTTGGCTATGTTGACCAAAGCCGTGATGCGCTTGGTGGAGACAAAACAGTTTGGGAAGAAATCTCCGAAGGCAATGACATTATCAAGCTCGGCAAGCATGAAGTAAATTCACGTGCCTATTGTTCGTCCTTCAACTTTAAGGGCGGCGACCAACAGCAGAAGGTAGGCACGCTTTCTGGTGGTCAGCGCAACCGTGTTCACCTCGCCAAAATGTTGAAAAGCGGTGGCAATGTCATCCTGCTTGATGAGCCGACCAACGACCTTGATACTGAAACCTTAGCAGCGCTTGAAGATGCGCTTGAGGCATTTGCAGGGTGCGCGGTTATCATCTCTCACGACCGGATGTTCCTTGACCGCCTAGCTACGCATATCTTAGCGTTCGAAGGCGATAGCCATGTTGAATGGTTTGAAGGTAACTTCGAAGACTATGAGCAAGACAAAATTCGCAGGCTAGGCGCGGATGCAGTAAATCCTAAGCGGGTGACGTATAAGCGCCTGACTAGATAATTCTCCAGCCAAACGCTGTTAAGCGTATTTTTCATATTTAGACAAGCTGCACACCAGCTAACAGGCATTATTATGCCTGAACTGATTCTTGTTGCTCATTTTTGTTGATAACACCAAAAGGCCATATTTGGAGACATTTTCGATGCTAGCCTCAAGAGATAGGATTTTTGTTATAATAATTATTAATATATATTTAAATATACTGTAAAATATTTTTGTTTATGTAGTATTTTCGTGTTTCAGGGGGTATTTATTCTGTATGCGAATTTGTAAATACATATTATATATTTCTGCTTTGCTGGCAAACACTTTGTATTTGCCTTCGAGCCCGCATGCGCAAGTTATTACGCCGATCTCATTTGAATGTGGTGGAGTTGCGACTGCAGATCTTGATGTGGGGGATGTGGTAACGGTTACGCATAGTCTTGATGAGACTGACACATTCTTCAGTGCATTGGTTCAAGTGCCTCAACCGCCTTTTGTTTTAATATCTGGTGTGCAGACCACAGTGCATACCGCGGGTGTTCCTGTTACCCAGGTTCTTCCCATTACGACAGCGCCAGCAGCAGGAACCAGTATTTCATTCGCTGTCACATTATTTGCAAATAATGTGGCGGTTGATTGTCCTACCTATGATGCTACGATTACGAAGAATGTTAATCTTACTAACATCAATTCATTGCCAGCAACGCTGACATATACAATCAATGTTGAGAACACTGGAACAGGTAATCTAGATGCTCCGGTCTTAAGCGATACGCTGACACAAGGTGCAACTTCGCTTACACTCACCTCTGGCCCGACGCTAACTTCTGGCGATGCAGATAATGACGGTTCAATAGATCCCACAGAAACTTTTGTTTATACCGCTACATATGATGTCACTCAGGCCAATATGGATGATGGGGGTGATATTGATAATGAAGTAGATTTTTCTGCCACGTTTTTGCCGACAATCACATCGAATGTTGCAACAACAAGTATCGCAACAAATGCAACTTTATCCGTTACCAAAACAGCCATTCCTGCGTTTAATGTGCCTGCTGGGCAAACGGTGACGTATAGCTATGAAGTAACGAATACGGGCAATCAAACGCTTACCAATATTGTTTTGACTGATCTTCATAATGGGTCAGGTCCGCCACCAGTGCCTGCAAATGAAACATTTACAACGGATGGTGGGTTACCTGGTGGTTCAAGCGATGGAGGTGATGACGGTGTTTGGGACATACTTGGACCAGGCGATGTTATCACTTTTACTGGTAGTTATGTTGTTACGCAAAATGACGTTGATACTTTGCAGTGAGCATAGCGTTGTTTGCTATACCAGTAATTGCCGACCATGAACGTCGTCAAGAGGCTTAAAAGTAAAAACCCATCACTTTCCTATCGTCAGTTTCCGTATGGATTGAACGATGGAATAGCGATCAATACGGAAATGACGGTAAAGGTCTTGAATACTTCCCGTTTGGCCAAAATGCTCAACTCCGTGCGAAATTGTTCTATGGCCCTTAACTGACCCCAGCCAAGACAATGTTGCAGGATGCCCGTCTATAATTGTGCTAAGTACGCAAGTATTTGGTAACGGCTCCATTAGCCTCTCAATATGACTGATGGCGCAATCATTGCCATATGCACGTTCTTGCTGTGCCGCTGTCCATCCAGCGTTCAGACGGTCCGCTGACGTGACTGCCAGAACCCCGACATCGCGGCGGAATTCGCCAATCATGCCTGCAGCAGCAATGGCTTCGGGAGCGACTGCCCCTTGATAGGCGATTACGACCGAACAATTTGGTCCAGGCTTGCGCAGCCAATATGCGCCATCGATTGCGCCTTGGCGAAAATCATCATCCATGCGTTTTGCGGGTTGTTCAATCGGATTGGTTGTCAGGCGTAAATATACCGATCCGCCGGTTTGATCCCGCAGCCACGTGCGTTCATCTGCATCGCCTTTACCGCTACGTTGCATATAGTCAAAAGCTCAGCCCATGATGACGGCTAACTCATCAACAAAGGCAGGTTCAAACGATGCTAGCCCGTCTTGAGACATGCCAATTAAAGGTGAGGCGATAGATTGGTGCGCACTACCTTCTGGGGCAAGCGTTACGCCCGATGGTGTTCCCACAAGCATGAAGCGTGCATCTTGGTAACAGGCGTAGTTTAATGCATCCAAGCCACGTGAGACGAACGGATCATAAACTGTTCCTATAGGGAGGAGGCGTTTGCCAAATAGGGAATGTGACAGGCCTGCCGCGCCCAGTAGAAGCATCAGGTTCATTTCAGCAATGCCAAGTTCGATGTGTTGGCCTTGAGGGTCAAATTCCCATTTCGCGGTTGATGGGATTTTATGATCTTTGAAAACGTCGGCCTGCTTGGTTCGCGCAAACAGCTTGTGTCGATTAACCCATGGTCCAAGGTTTGTGGTGCCTGTTACATCCGGCGAAGTTGTGACGATCCGATCTGCCAAATCGCTGTCACCTTTAGACAGGTCATCAAGAATTTTGCCAAAGCCCATTTGCGTTGAAATTTCACGGTCACTCGCAATCGTGATTTCAGGAACGCTTAGAGTGTCATCAGTAAATCTGCGCTGACCTTTGGCAAAGAATGGGATTTGATCCAAGTAGCTTTGGAATTCAATTGGGTCTTCGATGGTTGCCAGAGCGTCCCATTCAGCACCTTCGGCTACGCCCATTTGCGCCTTGGTCATAAGGCCACCGTGATTGTCTTTATGCCCTGCAATCGGCGTGCCCCATATTTGATGCGTACAACATCCCAACCAAAAGCTTCAAATACCTTTTCGGCGCGTTCAAACAATCCTTCACGCACAATCCCATCAAGCGATTGGCGATTATAGTCGATTACCCACCAGGTGTTGCGCAGGTCGTTTTTCCAACCTTCTTGTAGGCATTCATATATGTTGCCTTCGTCCAATTCAGCGTCACCCATTAGCGCAACCATTCGACCAAGTGGAATGTCTCGCCCCCAAGATTTGGCTTGCACATAATCCTGTATCATTGATGCAAAAGACGTGATCGCAACACCAAGGCTAACCGACCCGGTTGAAAAATCTACATCATCAATATCTTTGGTTCGTGATGGATAACTTTGTACCCACCATAGCCACGAAAGTTTTCCATCTTTTCGCGTGTCATATTGCCCATCAAATATTGCATCGCATGGAAGATGGGCGAAGGATGGGGTTTGACCGCTACTCGATCTTCTGGTTTCAG
>CAZXZQ010000131.1:0-7460 GCA_964645215.1 uncultured Rhizobiaceae bacterium
AATGGGTGTTTGGGAAAATTCTGGTGCTGAACCGCCTATGAAGCGCCCGCCTGTCAGGCAAAGATATCGCTTGTTAGATATTAAACGTGCGGGGCTTATGCGCGACACCTGCATTAATGCTGAACCTGCATTTTTTCCAACCAACCCAGCACCGGCAGATCTTGTAATCTGCGCACTAACATTAAGCGGCGAAAACTCTGCTGATTTCTCTTTCGCAATTGGGCAAGCCATATGGGTCAATGAAAAACAGATTGCAGATGACGCAACATTGCTTGAAGTCCTTACTGAATGCGGGCACGATGCGCAAAAGATACTTGATCTTTCCAAAACAGATGAAGCAATGGCCGTGCGCAATAAGAATACACAAGACGCGATTGCCTCAGATGCAGTGGGTGCGCCCGCATATGTTTATGATGGCGAAGTATTTTGGGGCCAAGATCGGCTTGAGTATCTTGATCAAATGATTTCATCTGGTCGCCCGGCATTTACAGCATAGGCACAAAAGGTATAATTACCCCGCTAGGATAAGAATAGGGATGCCCCCTCAATTCTTGCTATGGCAATAGCGAGTTTTTGCGCGTAAAAAGGAATTTTTTCTTATCTGGAAGCCGGACAATGGAAATTTTGACCCATTCTCAAATTTGGTCAGCGATTGATGCACTTGCAGCAACGCGTAAAGTGTCGGCTTCCGCACTTGCAAAACAATCTGGCCTTGACCCTACAAGCTTCAACCCCTCAAAACGTTTTACGTCTGAGGGGCGAGAAAGGTGGCCATCAACAGAGTCGATTGCAAAAATCCTAAAATCAACAGGTATGAGCGTTGCTGATTTCATGGACTTAGTTGAGCAACATGAGTCTGGTTCCAGCGAGTATAAACACATTACAAAAACAGTGCCGCTAATAGGGCTTGCACAAGCTGGCACTGGCGGGTTCTTTGATGATGGTGGTTTTCCTGTTGGGCAAGGCTGGGATCAAATTACACCGCCAACAAGCATTAGCGACACGGCATATGCACTTGAGGTGAGTGGGGATTCCATGATGCCGCTATACCGCGAAGGCGACGTTATAATTGTGGACCCTGCGGCTAAAATTCATAAAGGCGATAGAGTAGTTGCAAAAACAATTGAGGGAGAAGTTTTTGCAAAAATATTGGAAAAAAAGACAAATACAGTCATAAAGCTGCAATCAATTAATGAAAATTATGAAACATTAAGTTTCGCACATACAGAACTTGAGTGGTTAGCGCGTATTTTATGGGCCAGTCAGTAAGGCAGGGATATGGGAAGAGCAATTGCCATTGCATCATTATTGTCAGCAGGCTTTATAATCTTCCTAATTCTCTGGCCTGATGTGACACCAGAGGGGCAAAGCATTATCCAGCAGAAACCTCTGCCCAAGTATGAACCACCTGCAAAAGCTCGAAATGTAACACCGAGGCAAACGTTGCCAGGACCTGTATTTGATGACGGTGTTCTGGAAAGACTGCCGGGCAAAAAACCACCGCCGCCGCCAAAGAGAAAACCAAAGCCGGTTAAAATTTCTCGTGTGCAAGTTGTCAAAGCAGGCTTTTTGAAAAGCGGCAAACACAGTGTAAAACTTGCCGACATTACCCCAATTCCATTAGATGAAAAATGTTCAAGCCAAACTGGTGCTGATTGGCCATGTGGGCGCTTTGCCAGAACAGAGCTTAGACAATTTATCAGAAACCGTACGATAGAATGCGATCCAATTACCGATGATCAACTGGAAGTAGAAGTCCGCTGCAGGCTTGATAATTTTGATATCTCAGGTTGGCTAGTCTTAACCGGATGGGCCCTCCCCAAAGGTGACAATTTTAGCAAAGAGCTAAAAGAAGCTAAGACCAAACAACGTGGCCAATGGCGCAAGTCAGCACCTTAGTTTTAAGATAACTCGCCAGCCAATGCGGCATCAATCATAGCAATGGTTTTTTCAACACCATAAAGTGCCACAAATGACCCGAACCGTGGTCCTTGATCTTGGCCAAGCAGAATTTGATAAAGTGCCTGAAACCATTCGCGAAGATTTTCAAATTCGTGTTCCTTACCAACCGTAAACACCTCTGTCTGAATTGTCTCAGCATCAGAACCTGCATCAAGCACTTCAAACTTACCGCGCAAATCTATGAGTGCTGAACGTTCAGCATCCGTTGGTTTTCTGAACGTTTTTGTTGGCTTAACAAAATCTTCAAAATAGCGAATGGCATAGCCGACAAGCTTGTCCATTTGCGGATGGCTCTGTGCTGTCACACCATCTGCATATTGCGAGATAAAACCCCAAAGCACTTTTTTGTCGCCGGAGTTTGAAGCACTCACCAAGTTTAGAAGCATAGAGAATGAAACCGGTATATCTTGAGGCTTCGGCTCACCTGAATGAATATGCCATACAGGGTTTTGAATTTTCTTATCTAACTCTTGGCCTTCATATGCATTTAGATGCTGGAAATATTCATCAACCTGACGTGGGATCACATCGAAGAATAGTCGCTTTGCTGTACGTGGTTTCTGAAACATAAAGAGCGCCAGACTTTCAGGGGAAGCGTATTCCAACCATTCTTCTATGGAGATGCCATTGCCTTTGGTTTTCGAAATTTTCTCACCTTTGTCATCCAGAAAAAGCTCGTAGACATATTGTTCTGGAGGACGTGTTCCCAAGATACGGCAAATTTTTGAATAGATGCCCGCATTGGCCTGATGGTCTTTCCCAAACATTTCAAAATGCACGCCAAGGGCTGCCCACCGCATGCCAAAATCTGGTTTCCACTGCATTTTAACATTGCCATCTTTCACTGAAAGCGTGACTTCTGAACCATCCTCATCATCAAATGTTATCGTGCCATTTTCTGCATCAACAAACTTCATTGGCACATAAAGTACATTGCCTGTTGAAGGTGATATGGGTAAAAATGGGCTATAGGTTGCCTGACGTTCTGCACCCAATGTTGGCAACATCACATCCATGATCTCTTGATATTTTTCAACCGCCTTAAGCAGCACATCATTGAACTTACCTGACTGATAATAATCCGTCGCGCTGATGAATTCATACTCAAAACCGAAACCATCCAGAAACTCACGCAGCTTGGCATTGTTATGATGGGCAAAGCTTTCATGCTCACTATCAAATGGGTTTGGCACAATGGTTAGCGGCTTATTTAGATAGGGTTCTAACTTTTCAGGGTTAGGCAAGTTGCCCGGAATCTTGCGCATGCCATCCATGTCATCTGAAAAGGCAATCAGTCTGGTTGGCACTTTATCTTCGGTTAAAATACGGAATGCATTGATAACCATCGTTGTGCGAGCAACCTCACCGAACGTACCAATATGTGGCAAGCCTGACGGGCCATAACCTGTTTCAAAAATAACTTCATCCGGGTAACCAGATTGCTCAAACCGCTTTACAAGACGTCTTGCTTCTTCAAATGGCCAAGCCTTGGAAGTTTGTGCAGCTGCTAGAATTTCAGAACTCATTTTTGTCGCCTTAAAGGGGGATAATTGTTGTCCCCTGTTATATCAATTACAGAAATTTTCCAAGCGGCTTGCGCGACTCACGAATAGTACCTAAGTTTCATTCACACATTCTTTTTATACAGGTTTTCAAAATGTCGAACGTTTCACTGCATCAAGCGCTTATTCACATCATGGTTGTTCTATCTGCTGTTGATAGAGATATGAAGGATGAGGAACTTGCTAAGATAGGAAATGCCGTCTCATCACTGCCAGTTTTTGAAGGCTATAACACGGAAAATTTAATTGAAGACAGTAAGCAATGTCGCGATATTTTACAGGAAGATCAAGGACTGGAAACTGTTTTACAAAATGCAGTAAACGCTATTCCTGAAACATTGTATGAGACAACATATGCTCTTGCCGTTGAAGTTGCCGCCGCAGACCTTGTACTTCAAGAAGAAGAGTTACGCTTATTACAAATGCTTCGCCAACGTTTAAGCCTCAACCGCCTTGTATGCGCGGCAATTGAATATTCTACGCGGATACGCCACAAGTTTTAGATTGGTTTTAAAACAATATGTTTGAGCTAGAAGAAAAACATATCCGTCTAGGCGTTTTCCTCGGACTATTTTTAATTCTTGCTATTATTGAGTGGCTCGCGCCTAAGCGAAAATTAAAGCCTTTGAAAACCAAACGCTGGTTCACCAACTGGTCTGTTATTGTAATTGATTCATTCGTAATGTCATTGATCCCACTGGTGGCTGCTATATTGGCAGCTGGTTGGGCAAGCGAAAATGGCTATGGTTTGTTTAACATCATAAATACACCTGCATGGCTTACCATTTTGCTCTGCGTCATCGCACTTGATTTTGCAATTTGGTTTTCTCATGTAGCTTCGCACAAAATTCCCATTTTATGGAAAGTACATCGCATGCATCATTCAGATGTCGATATTGATGTTACAACCGCCATCCGTTTCCACCCCATAGAGATCGTGCTTTCCATGCTTTGGAAAATGCTGATTGTTGTGTTACTTGGCGCCCCGGCGATTGCTGTTCTGATTTTTGAAGTCGTTCTGAATGGCGCTGCCATGTTTAATCACTCAAACATGAAAATCCCATTGGGGCTTGATCGCGTCTTACGTCTTTTCATCGTCACGCCAGACATGCATCGTGTGCATCATTCAATCATTCATAATGAAACAGATTCTAATTACGGATTTAATCTTGCAATCTGGGACAGGCTTTTCAAAACCTATATTGATCAGCCTGAAGAGGGGCATGAAGCCATGAAAATTGGCTTGGGCGAATGGCAAGATGAAAAGCCCGCTCGCCTTATCTGGACGCTCAAAGTACCGTTTATCAAATAAGCTTTAGTAGAGGCCTACAGGAAAATATCGTAGATATAATTCTGCGAAAGTGCCTTTACGATTTATCTCACTTAACGCAAAATCTAGGCTATTTTTCAAACGAACATCACCTTTAGCTGTGGCAATAGATAGACCTTCACCAAAATGCTGGTCAGAGATAAATGCACCGTCAAGGAATGAGCAGCAGTCATTTGATGCAGATGATGTTAGCCAAAAGGATAGCGATAAAGCGTCAGAGAAAACGGCATCGACCTTGCCGTCTATCAAAGCCTGCAATGCATCTTGACGTGTTGGAAAACTTTCCGCAGTTCTGTTCGCAAATATTGTTTTGAAATAAGCCTCGTGAGCAGACCCAGTTATAACCGCTGTTTTCTTTTTAAAGATTGCATTGTATGCAGGCGCGGTTAAACCATCTGCATTTCGCGTAATGAACCGTGCTGGAATTTTCAAATACTTGCGCGAAAAATCAAACGTCTTTCTGGTGTCTTTTGTAGCGGCTAGACCAGCTATGATTGCTTCACCTTCGCCTTTTTTAATCGCTTCTTGTAACTCGCCCCAAGGTAGTGCCTGAATTTGGCATCTATTAAGCACATCAAGTTCACTGCAAATCGCGCGAGCTAAATCCACGTGAAATCCACTTAATCTCTTCTTGCGGTCAATAAAATTAAAGGGTGGGAAATCTGTGGTCGTTAAAAACCGTAAGCGTAACAGCGTTGATACATCCGGCTTTGCAAACCGTTCATTTTTGTCCCAGAAATTGGGAATGACAATTTCTTGTGCCTTAAGCGAATGAGCCTGCAAAGAGGCAAGCGCTAAAACTGCCAACATTACAAAGCATAGAATTCGGCGATGTAAGTTAAATACATGAACCATGTAAATTTACCCTATTCAAATTTCCAACCATCCTATAACATCATATTTGGGTTGTACTAAAAGTATTTGTAAAATGTCTATGTGGGAATTTGGGGAGAATACTCCCCATGACAATAATTTGTATCAGAAAACAAACGGCGTGCTTACTAAGCCGCGCAGTCTAGAACCATTTGGAGAAAATAGTTCTGAACATACACGCATGCCGGCTGAGCTTCTAATCTTAGGCCGTTTCGGAGTGCGCTACGCATATCTAACTGCATCTTTGAAATTATCACAAAAGTATCGATTACACCCTGCTGAAATTCTCATTCAAGGTAAGGTTATTACCCATGATATCTGGGAAAGAGCACAAGCTTTACTAAGAGATGAAATTGCTAGTAGACGGCAAAAAAAGCGTCAACGCAGCCATTTGCTATGGAACGCAGTAAACTTCTTAAAACATAAGAAGCCTGAATATTCTGCCGCTAAGGTTTTTCAATGGAAGCAGATTATTTTTTTAGCGCTTAGCATTGCGTTCTTAACTTTCAGTATTGCTTCACCAAATGAAAATTGGCTTTTTATACTGCTATTGCTGCTGACCCTGTTTTATACATTCGGCGTTTGTTTTCGCGGGATTATGCTTGCATCTTATGAAGATAATCCCAGTAATGCAGACGCACTTACACTCACAAATGATGATGAATTGCCGACTTATTGTGTGTTGGTGGCGCTATATAAAGAAAGCAATCAAATTGCATCCCTGACCAATAGTTTGTCTGAACTTGATTGGCCGAAGCATCTGCTTGATATCAAGCTCATTTGTGAGGCAGATGATTTAGAAACGATTCACGCCATTAAATCTGCGTGTTTGCCAAGCTACTTTCAATTGGTCATTGTCCCGCCGCAACACCCACGCACAAAACCCAAAGCGCTGAACTTTGCTCTGCCCTTGTGTCATGGTACTTATCTGGTTTTATACGATGCAGAAGATTTACCCTCTCCAGGGCAGCTTAAAGAAGCACATTTCAAGTTTGTAAGTTCAGAAGAAAGGCTTGCCTGCCTTCAAGCCCCCTTGCTTATTCATAATGCCAACGAGAACTGGCTTACACGTATGTTTGCGATTGAATATCAAACGCTCTTCACTGGCATATTACCTGTATTATCAAGATGGAAAGCGCCTTTGCCACTTGGGGGCACATCAAATCACTTCAAATTATCAGTGCTAAAAGAGATCGGCGGTTGGGACCCATATAATGTGACTGAAGACGCTGATCTTGGCATTCGGCTTTTTAGGAAAGACTATCTCTGCAGCACACTCAAACTGCCGACATATGAGGAAAGTCCGCCACATTTTGGCCCATGGTTACGCCAGCGCACCAGATGGCTAAAGGGGTGGATGCAAACAATTTTGGTTCACAACCGCAAGCCCATTAAATTTGCCCAGCAGTTAGGATTGAAAAACCTACTCATATTTCATTTGTTTCTAACTGCCATTGTTATTTCAGCGCTTATCCATCCTATTTTCATCTATCTGTCCGTCCTGCAGATTTTGAATATTTCAAGAGAGATCGCTAGCGGGTTTGATTTCGCCATTGTCATGACGAGCGTTTTTAATTTAGTCGGGGGTTACACAACCTATGGTCTCATGGCATTTGCAGTGCTTAGATCAACTGGTAATTTCAAACTGTCTAAATGGTTGCTAAGCCTCCCATTATATTGGCTTTTGATTTCCGTTGCGGCTTGGAGAGCGCTCTTTCAGCTAATTCTTAAGC
>CAZXZQ010000132.1:0-7449 GCA_964645215.1 uncultured Rhizobiaceae bacterium
CAAGCCCTGCCGCTTGTTCAGCAGTGATGGAAGGGAAGAACGGCATTCTTAAAGGCATAAGCGAAGGTAAAATCTGGGCTGAGATGTCCACAACGGACGCAGATGAAATCAAACGTCTTGGAAAGCTTGTTGAAGCCAAGGGCGGCACGCCTGTTGAATGTCCTGTCTCCGGCGGTTGCCACCGCGCCGCAACAGGCAATATCTCAATTTTTGTAGGTGGAGAGCGAGAAGCTTTTGAACGCATGTTGCCATTCCTTAAAACGCTTGGCCGACGTATCCTTCACACTGGCGAGCTGGGCACTGCCTCAATCCTCAAGGTTATGACCAATTACCTCGCCACGGCCAACCTGCTCACCATGTGTGAGGCAATGGTCACTATGAAAGCCGCTGGCCTCGATATGGCAACCACATATGAGGCCATGGTCATTTCTTCCGGCACATCATTTGCCACTGAGACAGAAGGTCAGGTTATCCTCAACGGAAGCCGCGACATTGAATTCACCATGGACCTTGTCTTGAAAGATATTGGCCTCTTCCAGAAAATTGCCGAAGACAATAACGTGCCATTGGAAATCAGCCCGATGATGATCGACATCATGAAAGATGGCCAGAAGCGCTATGGCGAGCGAGCCAATTCTGACGATATTATTCGTAGACTGGAAGAGGCAACTGGCTTGGAAATTCTAGCGGATGGCTTCCCGGCCCTCCTCACCGATGATGAACCGGAAGAGGCAGGCTACGAAGTAGTGCCGCGAGGGCGCTAGGAACACGCCATGATAAACCCTACTGATTATATTGATACAGACACTTATCCAATTGATCAGCAGGACAGTGACGCATTTGCCGATGTCATTAGACACATAAGAGCATCACTTGATGCGGATGGCTGTGCAGTTCTAAAAGGCTTTTTGCGCGAAGATGCTATTTCCACTCTTTGTGTAGAAGCTGATAGGGCCGCACCAAACGCACATAATTCCAAGAACCGAACCAACGCCTATTTTAGTCAAGACGATGCATCGCTTCCTAAAGCACATCCGCGTCGGCAGTTCTACGACCGTTCGAACGCATTTATCCCGGCAGATAATTTCGGCGAAGATTCTGCCCTACGGGCAATCTATGCTTGGCAGCCATTTTTTAACTTCATCCGGGTTGCGCTTGATGAGCCAGAAGACAAATTCTTTCGCTATGCCGACCCACTTGCAGACGTAATCGTCAATATGGCTGATGAAGGAAACGGCTTCCCTTGGCATTTCGATACAAATAATTTTACCGTCACGCTCGCAATCCAAAACGCAGATCAAGGTGGTGATTTCGAATATGCTCCGAATATTCGCAAAGGCAATGAGAATTTCGACGAAGTACGGAACGTACTTGATGGCACGTCAGACAAGGTTACCAAGCTCCGCTTGGAGCCAGGTGATTTGCAGATATTCAAAGGCCGCTATTCACTCCATCGCGTCGCGCAGCTTATGGGTGAGACACCGCGCTATGTCGCCATTTTTTCTTATGTAGAAGAACCTGGCATGGTCGGTTCACCTGAACGTACGAAACAGCTTTATGGGAAAGTATTGCCAATTCATATTGAACGCGCAGGCCTTCGCGCAGATGAGTATTTGGATTAAATCTTGTCTGGGCGCCACACTTATATGTTAAGATAATAATATGAACCGAATCGATGAATTCTTATCTGAAGCAAAGTCGCGAGATATTATCTCAGCGGAGACACATGCTAAACTAGATCACCTCAAGGCAGAGTTTCTTGCGAGCGAAACAACGCCTTACAAAGGCAATGATTTATCTGCACTCTCCCACCAAGATGATCGTGGAAAACTGGAAGACAATGAAGCACCGCGTTTAATTCGCGGTTTCCATGATATTTTGATTACAATCGGCATCCTTGTCGCTCTTTCAGGCATCGCAATTCTTACATCAGCGTTTGGCATGGTCATCGCCATCATAGTGATGTCTGAAATCTTCATTATCCGCCAACGCTTGGCCCTACCCGCTTATATTTTGACGGTTATGTTCATCTATGCGATGGGCGCATCATTGATATTGCTGACAAAGGATCTTTTGTCGGGATCGGATAGCATTACGCTGCTAGTAATTACTTTGGGTCTCTTCCTGTCATTAGTCCTTTATTATAAAAGATATCGCGTGCCTTTTGCACTGGCATCTCTTATCGTCTCGGCACTCCTAACCATATTCAGTCTTTTACTTTTAGCAATTTCATTGGATGGAAACTTAGTCAGCATTTTCAAAGACAATATCCGTCTGGTTGGCGGAATTGGATTGATTATTACGCTGACACAATTTTTCATTGCCATGAAGTTTGACATGCAGGACCCTGAACGCGTGACACGCCGATCAGATGTCGCATTTTGGTTGCATCTTTCCACCGCACCCTTGCTTATCTATTCACTGTTTACATTCATCTTCGGAAATGATGGCTTCTGGTGGAGCAAAGACCCATCAGCGCTAGATGCGTTAATTGCAATCATCATCATTTCATTCATGATCATTGTTGGTATTGTTATTGATCGACGCGCATTCGTAACGGTGGGCCTCATATCCATGGGCGTGGCAATTTACATTATTACCGATTTTTCAGGTTTCAATTCAACGGTCATAATCGCTCTATCGCTTGTAGCGGTAGGCATTATCGTGCTTTCACTTGGGTCAAGTTGGCAGCGTTTGCGTGCTATATTTGTAAGTCGCCTGCCAGACAATGTTCAAAAAGTGCTGCCACCCATCAAACATTAAATTTGAAGAGCATAATATCGCCATCCTGCACGATATATTCCTTGCCTTCATCCCGCGCTTTGCCTGCTTCTTTGGCAGGTACTTCGCCGCCTAGTGTGACGTAATCATCATAAGCAATTGTCTGAGCTCGGATGAAACCTTTTTCAAAATCTGTATGAATAACGCCCGCCGCTTGTGGTGCTTTAGAGCCCAGCGAGACAGTCCATGCCCGCGTCTCTTTTGGCCCAGCGGTGAAATAGGTAATGAGTTCGAGCAGTTCGTAACCAGCACTGATAAGGCGATCGAGGCCCGCGACATCCAACCCGTTCATTTCCAGATATTCGGGTTGTTCGTCTTCCGGCAATTGCGCGATTTCCTCTTCAATTGCGGCAGAAATTACCACGGATTGTGCACCTTGTTCGGCAGCCAGTTTAGCTACCGCCTCACTATGCTCATTGCCTGCCGCTGCTTCACTTTCCGCAACATTGCAAACATAAAGTACCGGCTTTGAGGTCAGCAGGTTCAAACCTTTGAGAATTTTCAAATCTTCCGCAGCAATGCCATCCAGCAACGTGCGAACAGGCTTGCCCGCTTCAAGCAATTCAACGGCTGCCTCCATCATCGGCAAAATCAACAATGCTTCCTTGTCTTTCGCTGTCGCCTGATTGCGTACTTTCTTGAGACGGTTTTCTAAACTCTCAAGGTCAGAGAGCATCAGTTCAGTATCAATCGTCTGCGCGTCTTCTACCGGATTTATACGCCCATCGACATGCGTAATGTCATCATCTTCAAAGCACCGCAGCACATGCACAATCGCATCCACTTCACGAATGTTCGCTAGGAACTGATTGCCTAGCCCCTCACCTTTTGAAGCGCCTTTCACAAGACCTGCAATGTCTACAAACGATATGCGAGTTGGAATAATTTCCTTGGAAGTTGCAATTGCAGCAATCTTTTCAAGCCGCGCATCTGGCACATTTACATCACCGGTATTAGGTTCAATCGTACAGAAAGGATAGTTCGCCGCCTGCGCTGCAGCCGTCTTGGTGAGCGCGTTAAAAAGCGTTGATTTACCGACATTGGGAAGCCCAACAATACCGCATTTAAATCCCATGAAACGGGTCCTTTGAATTTATAAAATATCTGCCCATGCTTTAGTTGATTGGAGAAGCGAGAGCAAGGGAGAGTTTAATGCTTTGGCTTGACGAATACGGAATTTCCGTAGTATTATGCAAAATGGAATTTGTGTGGGATCCTGTAAAAGCAGAACGTAATTTACGTAAACATGGCATCAGTTTCGAACAAGCAAGCCAAGCGTTTTATGATCCGTTTGCAATAGAATTTGAAGATGATCGATACGATTATAAAGAAATACGAAACATATTAATTGGTAATGCCGATCAACTACTGGTTGTCGTAGTGCATGTTGAAAGAAACGAAACAATTAGGATTATTTCCGCAAGGCGAGCAGAGCCAAATGAAAGACGATATTATAGAACCCAAAATGGATAATTTAGCCGACCGACCTCTGTCTGATGCTGATCTAAATCGAATGAAGCAAACACCTCGGGTGAAACTTATTCGTCGTGCTCTTGGCTTAAGTCAGGAAGCATTCGCTGAAAAATACCAAATTCCTATTGGTACGTTGCGCGACTGGGAACAAAGCAGAACCGAACCAGATCAAGCCGCAAAATCTTATTTAAAGGTAATTGCGCGCAATCCAGACATGGTGGTTCAGGCACTGTCTGCAGGGTGATTATCAATCAACCGCCTTCACGTAATACCACCGCCCCTGCTTTTTCTTGAACAGGCTCTTCTCGCGTTGGTCGTGAACTTGCCCACCCATCATGGATTTAGCTGTGAACGTAACCGTGCCTTTTATATCCTGATCATTGCCATCTTCCGTATCTTCAATGGTCAACCCAAGCCAGATACTGTCTTTGGCGCGGACGGCATAACCGGCCTCATCGAAATTCTTCTGATAGGCTGGCCAAGTCGTTTCTTTAAGATAAGCAATCTCTTGTTTGACAAATGCAGAGTATCTCGACCGCATAAGCTTCTCTGCAGTTGGCGGCAATGCTTCGCCTGAATGAAAGAGGCCACAACAGGTTTCGTAAGGGTTTTCAGAACCACAGGGGCAGGTCAATCCTTATCCCCAAACAGCTTTTTCAACATATCTGCCATGGGGCCTGATTTAGGTAAATCCTTTTTCCCCGCTGGCTTCCGCGCTTTGTGAATATGTGACTGGCCTTTTGGTTTCTTAGGCTTTTGCTGGTTTGTATTCTGCCCCGTACAGAGTGCAACACGGTTCATGAAGCTGGCATCATCCCCTTTGACTAAAAGCCCTGCTTCATCCGCTATACAGCGTAATAAAAGCTCAAGCCACTCCTGATCCTTTTTGGAAAAATCACCAAGCACATGCCCCGTTACGCGTTCGCGCGAACCAGGATGATCAATGCCAAGCCGCATGCGGCGATAGTCTTTGCCGCAATGGGCATCAATAGATTTAATGCCGTTATGACCACCCGAACCGCCGCCAGTTTTGATGCGCAATTTGCCTGCAGGCAAATCAAGCTCATCATAAATAACAATAAGATTAGAAAGCTCTTCTTTATAGAAGCGTAAAATCTCACCAACCGCCTGGCCAGACTCATTCATGAAGGTTGTTGGTTTTACAACCAACACTTTCTCACCGTTTAATTTTCCTTCAGAAATTTCGGCATTGTGTTTGTTTTTCCAAGGCCCAAACGCATGACGGCGAACAATTTCGTCCGCCGCCATAAAACCTATATTGTGACGATTGTCAGCATATTTACTTCCGGGATTTCCAAGTCCTGCAATGATAAGCATGACCGAACCTCCGTTTAGCTTAGAAGATTACTCTTCTCCGCCTTCTGCTTCTTCTTCGCCTACTACTGGTACATCCGCACTAACTGCATCCGCATCTTCATCTTCTTCAGATTTCAGTGCTGCAGGTGCTGCGATTGTCGCAATAGTAAAGTCACGATCAGTAATTGTAGGTACAACACCCTCAGGCAATGTAACCGTAGAAATATTGATTGAGTCACCAACATCAAAATTCTCAAGATCGATAGAGAATGATTCAGGAATTGAATCCGCCGGACAGTTAACCTCAACTGTGTGACGCACGATGTTAAGAACACCACCGCGTTTAAGACCAACAGATGTTTCATCATTTTCAAAGTGAACTGGAATTTCAACAGTCACAACAGTGTTTTTAGAAACGCGCAGTAAGTCTACGTGCTCAATAAAATCGCGTACTGGGTGCAATTGATAATCTTTTGGTAGAACACGGTGTTCGTCACTTCCAACTTTAATAGAAAGAATTGTTGTCATAAAACCACCAGAGTGGATTTTCATAGACAATTCCTTGTAAGGAAGTGCAATTGATACGGGGTCTTTTTTGTCGCCATAAATGACGGCAGGTACCATTGAGTTACGACGAAGTTCACGAGCGGCCCCCTTGCCTACTCTTTCGCGCAACTGGCCCTCAAGAACGTTTTCTTCGCTCATAGCTTTAGCCTTTCGCATATAAATTGTGGCATCCCGTCAATCGCGGGAATTGTTGAAATTCAAGTCTTATGAAAACAACAAACCCGCACTGCCTCCAAGGGTGTCTATGCGGGTGAGCGCGTTATAGGAGAGATTTGGGTTTTGTGCAAGCGTTTAACGTTTGCGACTATTAGGCGTTAAATGTCTAAAGGCACTATCACCATATGATTTACTTACTTCAGCGATAACAACGTGAAAACCTGAATACCATTCTTGGTACCTTTTCTTCGCTTCTAAGTGCTTCGGATGAGAAGCAAATTCTTTAAGAGCAACCTCATTCTGCCAATAGTAGACTGCATTTCTACGATTACCATCTTCAGAAAGCCAATTCTCTTTGCCAACATAACCAGGATTATCCTCCGCCGCCTGCAATATTAAAGCATCAAGCTCTAGAAACTCTTCGGTCACATTGGAAGTTTCGAAAACAAATTGTGCCATATGCATATAAGTACTCCTAATCTCTGTTCTAGTCCGTAATCGCCCGCAATTCAATTTCAGCAACACCAATAGCCAGATTTAATCCCTCTTGGGTTTGAACACTTAGTGGCTGCAATGCGAAAGTTTGGCCGGAGCCACCAACGAGCACATTTGCACCTAATCCAACCGCAATGCTGGCAGAAGCTGATGCGCCAATATAATCGCCTTGAAGGAAACCAGGTCCTTCAATGCCCTTGCTGGGTGCTATCACCAGCCATGAAATATAGCTCTGCTTGGTCTTGCCAATATCAATGCCCAGCTTGTTGATGACGCCAAAATAATTGTCAGGTTCCTGGACCTCATCAGCCGACGTGAAAACACAAGAAATATCTTTACTGGAACCGATCAAAAGTCCTATGCCTTCATCGACAAAACATTCGAGCGTTCCAAGCTCAATGCGTTCTTGTGCCTGAACCGGAAAAGATAAAAACATACCAAATGTTATTGCTGCAAAGAACTGTTTTCTCATAGAAGTATTCCTTTGTTGAAAAGGTAGTTTACCACAAAAACTCGGAAACTAGAGCAAATTTGCTCTAGATATTCTAATCAAACAAACTTGATACTGATTTTTCAAGGGCTGTACGTTTTACAGCTTCACCAATGAGTTCAGCAATAGAAACCACACGAATATTAGATGCGTTTTTAACTGCTTCGGTT
>CAZXZQ010000133.1:0-7403 GCA_964645215.1 uncultured Rhizobiaceae bacterium
GTAATTTGCTACCGGTTGATATTCGTCCGGGAGATAGAAACCTTGGCGGAGCATTATCTTGGGAAACACCAAAACCACTTGCAGCCTTTGATCGTGAGAGTCCATTTTTTGGCATTGATGCACCACGTGATGTAATCGTCAAAAAGCAATTGCTCGCGCTTCAAGAAATTGACCTCGAAGAAAAAACATGGGCCGTATTGGAAGATGGCACGCCCCTTGTTACCGCTGAGAAACGTGGCGGCGGCTGGTTAGTATTGTTCCATGTTGGTTCTGATTCTGACTGGTCTAACCTGCCACTCTCAGGAACATTTGTTGAAATGTTACGCCGCACAGTTAATCTTTCAAAATCAACAGGACAAGTGACAAACAACAACGAAGCGCTTACCTTGCCACCATTGCGGATATTAAACGCTAGCGGCGAATTTATTCCACCAGAACAAAACACAAAATCGCTTGTGGTAAGCAATGAAACTGACAACATGATTACGATTGAAAACCCGCCGGGGTTTTATGGCACAGAAGATGGTTTTGTTGCTATGAACCTCTTTGAAAAGGAAACGCCTTTAGAACCGCTTGATGCAGCAATATCTGGAACAAGCCTTAATGCTCAGAATTACGTGAGTGGGCAGCAATTTGATTTGAAAATTTGGTTGATCGTACTCGCAGCAATTCTCTTACTCTTGGATTGTATCGCCGTACTTTGGATGTCAGGTGCGTTGCGCCGGCTATTAAGCCTTAAGCCAGTGACATCTGCTGCTGCACTATTTCTGACATTATCCCTGACTATGCTAAGCCCAGATAACATTGCCTTTGCACAGGAAGACAGCACAACAGACTATTCCTCAGCGCTTGAAACCCGGTTGGCATATGTGAAAACAGGCGTTGCAGCAGTGGATGGTGTAAGCGATGCCGGGATGAAAGGCCTCACACTTTATATTTCAAGCAGAACAGCCTTGGAACCAGCCGAACCAATCGGCCTTGATATTAGTTCAGACGAGCTTTCTTTTTATTCACTTATATATTGGCCAATTGATCCAACTGCTCCAATTCCAGACGCAGAAACAATGGCCCGCATTGATGCCTATATGAAAGAAGGTGGCAGTATTCTATTTGATACGCGTGATCAGATTGGCGGCGTTCTTGGTGGTACATCTGGTTCACCAGCAGCGCGAGCTTTACAACAAATTCTTTCATCCCTTGATATTCCTCCACTTGAGCCTGTACCAAGCAATCATGTACTGACTAAGTCATTTTATTTGCTAGATACGTTTCCAGGCCGCTATGCAGGCGGGGACCTATGGGTGGAAGTTTCAGAAGTAAGCGAAGAATTTTCAGATAGGCCTGCGTCTTCTGGCGATGGCGTTTCATCCATCATGATCACAAGCAACGATATGGCTGGGGCATGGGCTGTAGATGGTTCGCTGCGTCCAATGTTCCCCACTGTTCCTGCAGATCCGCAGCAACGCAATTATGCATTCCGCTCTGGTGTCAACTTAATGATGTACGCGCTTACCGGGAACTATAAGGCAGATCAGGTTCACTTGCCTGCCCTACTAGAAAGACTGGGACAGTAGCAACCCATGGAAAATCTTAACATTACCTTTGCTCCTGAATTGCCTCTGTCACTTGCAATTGGCTTGTCTATAATTGTTGCAATAATGTGCCTATGGGGACTGTGGAATGGATTGCGCGGCAGTTTTATTAGAACAATCGCTGGTGCGCTTGTATGTCTTGCACTTTTCAACCCGTCTATTCTGAGCGAAGACCGTACAGCACTTAAAACAATTATCCCTGTCGTGATTGATGAAACGACAAGCCAAAAACTCAATGAACGAGATGTACAAACAACGGCAGCACTTGATGAAGTTCGCAATCGCTTTGAGGAAATGGAGAATTTTGAAGTTAGGGAAATTCGCGTCTCCGATCAAATATCTCAGACCAGCGACGTATCTTCTACCCTCTTCGCTGCACTTGAAAGTGCCTTACAAGATGTTCCTCGCGAGCAAATTGGAGGCGCACTTTTTATTACCGATGGTCAGGTACACGACGTTCCTCAAAACACAGATGGTCTCTCCCTCAACGGTCCGCTGCATGTATTACTAACTGGCAAAGAAAATGAACGCGACCGCCGCATCGTCCTTAAATCTGCGCCACGCTTTGGAGTTGTAGGCGAAAGTCAGGAAATCACTTATGAGATCGAGCAAACAGGCTTCGGCAACAATCCAAGCCCTATGGATGTAACTGTCAGTTTGGATGGCGAAGTCGTTTCCGTTGAAACCGTTCTGGCGGGTGAGGAAAATTCCTTCATCTTTGATGTGCCACATGGCGGAAAAAACATCATCGAATTTAAGGTAGAAGTTGCCCGTGATGAAATTACAGAGATTAACAACCGTACCTTCACAATACTTAACGGAATTCGTGAAAACCTGCGCGTTCTTCTTATCTCCGGTTCACCCCATGCAGGTGAGCGCACTTGGCGTAACTTATTAAAGTCTGATGCATCGGTTGATCTAGTTCATTTTACCATTCTGCGTCCACCAGAAAAACAAGACGGCACCCCTATTGATCAATTATCGCTTATTGCCTTTCCAACACGCGAACTTTTCATTGAGAAGATTGACGAATTTGACCTCATTATCTTTGATCGCTACGAAAGACGCGGCGTATTACCTGTTTTGTATTTTGATAATATTGCCCGATATGTGGAAGATGGCGGTGCTATCTTAATTGCTGCTGGTCCAGAATATTCAGAAAATTTAAGCATTGCTGCAACCCCACTCAATGCCGTTTTACCTGGCGTCCCTAATGGTCAAACATCAGTAGGACCATTCCTTCCGCAAATTTCAGAAACTGGCCAAAAACATCCTGTTACACGAAACCTAGAAGGGTGGGATGCTGAGAAGCCAGAATGGAGCCGTTGGTTTAGAAGCGTGGGCGTCACAGAAGTTTCTGGCAACACTGTTATGCAAAATGAAAACCAAGAACCAATCTTGATGTTGGAACGCAAAAATGAAGGGCGTGTAGCGCTCTTTCTTTCCGATCATGTATGGCTTTGGTCCAGAGGCTTTGAAGGCGGTGGACCGCATGTGCAATTGCTCAGGCGATTAGCCCATTGGTTGATGAAAGAGCCTGAGCTTGAAGAAGAACGCCTCACGGCAAATTCTAACGGAGAGAAGATTGTAATCACACGCCAAACCATTGGTGAAACGCCTGAAGAAGCACAAATCACATCCCCTTCTGGCGAAACAAGCGCCTTAAAATTTGAAGAGCAAAGCACAGGCGTTTGGCAAGCTGAAGTTCCAACAAGTGAGATCGGCCTTTACCGGATTGCAAATGGCGACCTAACAGCACTCGCACAAGTAGGCCCTGCAAACCCTCGCGAACTTGCAGCAGTTATTAGCACTGACACATTCTTAAAACCCATTACAGATGCAACATCAGGCAGCATTTCCCGGATAGGTGAAAATGGCTTACCGCGCATTGTAGGTGTTAGCGCTAATGGTACACGCAATGGCCGGAATTGGATTGGCTTTGCACGAACAGATGCAAGTGTTTTAAACGGCATAGACCGTATCCCACTCTTTGCAGGCTTACTTGGCTTAGCACTATTACTTGCAGCTTTTACTGGTATGTGGTTCCGCGAAGGTCGTTAAGCCTTAGAATACGATCGAGCGGGCCCTGACAGGCAAAAATCTGAGTTTCCCTGCAAATTACAAATCAATAGCCGCTGAGCATCAACAGGTCCGGGCATCGTTATGAATCCCGGCTGCACAACTTCAAAACCGAACTGTTGATAATATGGCAAATCACCAACAAGTAGAATGGCGCTATGCCCCTTCTCACGGGCAGCCTTGACCGAAACTTCCATCAGTTTACGACCAAAGCCAAAACTCTTGTATTTAGGCGCGACAACCAGTGGACCAAGCAACAATGCTTCTGCCTCACCTATCATAATTTTCGTGAGCTTTACTGAACCAGCAAGTTCATCCGCATACTTCAATGTGAAGGAAAGATCTTGCTCACATAGAATATTTTCACGCAAGCGAAATGCCGTACGCGCAAAGCGGCCCGGACCAAAAGCTTCCGCAGCAAGTGCTTCTACAGCATTAAAATCTTCTAATTTTTCGTTGGTAATTACAGCAGCATCAACATTCATTTTAAGTATTCCAGAATTCGGTTTAAGATAACCGGAATACGTTAAAGATGCGTTCCGGTTTTACACGACAAAGAGTGCGCTTTGGCGGCGCAAGGTGGTTCGTCGTCGTAAAACCATTTTGGTGAACATTCGTCTGCTTTCTTAAAATAACAATGTTTGGCTATCACAGCTTGAAACATTGTCCAAGATTTATTTTTACCATTCTTCTGAAACGGTTAATCCATTTAGAATTTCATCTATACGTTTTATCGTGGATGGTGTTGTGCCTTCGGGAAGATTGTTAGCATCAAAAAACCCAATTTCAGCAATTTCCCTATTTGGCGTAAAAGCTCTGGTTTGTTCCCAGTCATCACAAATAAATAATAAGACATGGTCCCTATTAGAGGCGCGTAGGTTTAAATAACTGCCAAACAAGCGTAGGGTTCCAGTCGTCTTTATATACGCTTCTTCCATAAGCTCTTTACGAGCCGCACCTTGCGTTGTTTCGCCTTTTTCAACCCCGCCACCTGGCAAATACCAACCTTTCACATAGGTATGGCGAACGAGTAAAATCTGTTGTTTTTCATCTTGCAGGAATACGCGAACACCCATCGTCATGGGACGCTTGAAGCGCCAATACAAAAAAAACAGTTTTCGGACGAAACGGTTATCAGTCATATGCTTGTCTAACGCTAACCCGCGTTGTAATCAATAAGACATGTTCACACTCGCGCATATATCAGATGTTCATCTTGCTCCCTTACCAGAGCCATCGATTAGCCAATTGATGAGCAAACGCATCACCGGATATATTAACTGGAAGAAAAACCGCAAGTCTTCGCTTGGCGCTTCTACGCTTGATAAAATCATTTCTCATCTGAAATCTCAATCGCCTACCCACATTGCTGTAACAGGCGACCTTACCAATCTCGCATTGCCAAAAGAGTATGATAATGCACACATGTTTTTAGAAAGCTTAGGTACATCTGAGAATGTTTCAGCCATATGCGGCAATCATGACGCTTATGTTCCTGGCGCATTGAAAAATGCAATAAGCACATGGCAGCCCTATTTATCTGGCGACGATAAACTGACTGACAACGAAAGTGATTTCCCCTATCTTCGCATTAGAGATAAGGTTGCAATCATTGGCTGCAATTCCGCTGAAGCAACTCTGCCTTTTATGGCGACAGGCTATTTTCGCGAAAAACAGGCCGTCCGCCTTACCAAGCTTTTAGAAGAAACAAAAGATATGTGCCGTGTCGTGATGATCCATCATCCGCCCTTTCATAGCGCAACGCCAAAATATAAACGGTTGATCGGGATTAACTTATTTCAAGAAACAATTAAAACACATGGCGCTGAATTGATCATCCACGGTCATACGCATTTAGCGACCAGAACGAAAATCGCAGGCCCAAATAACACAGTGCCTGTTATATGTGTTCCTGCAGCAGGGCAAGCAGTTGGCGGGCATAAGCCAGCGGCTCAATACAATCTCTTTAAAATGAAAAAAGCCCAAAAGCATTGGCAGATCGAACTGCAGACTTTTGGGATTGATCAAAGTGGCGAAAAAGTAATGAAGCTTTCGTCAGAAATTCTTGGTGATTAAGTCAACCAATTGTTGAACCCAGTCAATCACGACACCAAGCTGGCCATATAGCGCAGCAATCACAACCGCAGCAATTGTCGCGAGAATACCCAGCATAAACCAAGTCAGTATAGCAAAGAATGAAGTGCGGTTCGTTCTGACAACGCGCTCAATAACTTCAGGCTCTTTAGCTTCTGCCCGGTCCGTTTCTTTTATAAGATCACTATTGCCATATTCAAAACCATCACCAGCAAAAGTCAATTCATCATGGTCGTTATCAATGTCGCTATCCGCACTATTGCGAGAAAGTTTCATTGAGATAAATTCGCTTTCCAGCAATCGCTGCTGATCCAGCAATTTTTCTGAAATATAGCGCGATACAAGCTTTGCCATCTGCCGGCGGTTTGCGGTGCGGCCAATAATTGCCTCACCCAGGCGTGTTTCTTTTTTAAACTCATATTCTTTTGTTTGAGGGTGAGTAACAACATATGCTTCTTGATCAATCACAAAGCGCTGTTGATCGCTTCTAACCAGAGCAAATTCAAACAATCCGTTCTGAACCGGCAAATCTTCAAAGACATCCATAATGTCATCAGCAAGCCGCTCAAGACGATTTTTCTTTGAACGCCTTCTCATAGATATACGAGTACCAACGCCATCAGAAACAACGTCAGTATCTTTCATTGCTTCAGCAAGATTATGGATTTTCTCTTCCAATTGTTTGGCATCGAGTTCTTTATCCAAAATATTTAACCCTTAACAAAACCTTAATTCCAAAAGATAATCGGAAAATAATGGCAAAAATGCAAGGTTTTAGAACAATTACCGCATAAATACCTATGCGCGGCCAAACAAAATATTGCTGACAAGCTTATCGCGGCCATACACATCTTTGTGGAATTTAACTCTGCCTTTATCAACCCAAGCAGTGAAATAGGCTAGGTGAACAGGCACCGGCTTTTTCAAATTTACTTTATGTGTTGCAGGATTAGACAGTATTTTCTTGATCTTGCTTTGGCTGAGACTACGTGACCCAAACAGTTTTTCTGCGAATTCAAGCGGCTTTTCTACGCGAATACACCCATGGGAAAATGCGCGTGCAGATTTTGAAAAGAGGTTTTTGGCCTGCGTATCATGGAGATAGACGTTAAAACGATTTGGAAATAGAAACTTCACCTGCCCTAAAGCATTATTGTCGCCTGGCTGTTGAACAATACGGTATGGAAATTTCTTACTGCTAACAGACTGCCAATCGACAGAATGAGGGTTCATAGCAGGTGCGCTCGCCTTCCAGCTTGTATAAACTTTATAATTATTGCGCTCCAAATAACCAGGGTCTTTACGCAGCTTAGGCAAAATCTCATTCCCTGCAATAGATTCAGGCACGGTCCATGTCGGGTTAAATTCTGCATAGCTGATTTTATGGCTGAACATTGGTGTTTTATGAAACGGCTTACCAACAACAACGCGACGGCGATCAATAAGTTTGCCATTATCCGTAAGCAACATTTCAAAAGCAGCTTGGTTGACGAGCACATTGCGTTTACCCAGTGAACGCGGCAACCAGCGCCAACGTTCCATGTTCACAATAATCTGTCGCCCTTTTGCGCTTCTCGCCTTGGTTTTTGTCAACGCCTTTCGAAGTGCAAGATATTGAGCATGCTTGGGACGAAGTTG
>CAZXZQ010000134.1:0-7373 GCA_964645215.1 uncultured Rhizobiaceae bacterium
AGTGCATACATGGTTGCCAGATGCGCACGTTGAGGCACCTACAGCGGGGTCAGTTATTCTAGCTGCCATTTTGCTGAAAATGGGTGGTTACGGATTCCTGCGCTTCTCAATTCCAATGTTCCCACTTGCAAGCGATGATTTCTCAATGCTTGTCTTCGTGATGTCGGCAATCGCCATTGTCTATACGTCACTAGTAGCGCTTATGCAGGAAGACATTAAAAAGCTGATTGCATATTCATCCGTTGCGCATATGGGCTATGTAACGATGGGGCTTTTCGCAGCCAACGCTTATGGCATTCAAGGTGGTATTTACCAAATGCTATCTCATGGTCTTGTTTCAGGTGCGCTCTTCTTGTGTGTAGGCGTTGTCTATGATCGCATGCATACACGAGAAATTGCAGCCTATGGCGGGTTGGTGAATAATATGCCGAAATATGCTGTTGTGTTCTTAATTTTCACGATGGCGAATGTTGGTCTGCCTGGCACGTCCGGCTTTGTGGGTGAGTTCCTCACATTGCTCGGCATATTCCAAGTAAATACATGGATTGCACTCTTCGCAACATCAGGCGTTATTCTTTCTGCTGCATATGCACTCTATCTTTATAAACGTGTTGTGTTTGGCGTACTTAACAAAGAGGCGTTGAAATCAATTCTAGACCTTGATGCACGTGAGAAACTGATTATCTATCCGCTCGTTGTGCTGGTCATATTCTACGGTGTTTATCCTATGCCAATTTTTGAAGCGACCAATGTCTCAGTTGATGCATTGATCTCAAATTACCAAGCAGCGCTTGAAGCTGCACAAACCACATCAACCGCAAATTTGACGGAGTAGGAGACAGTCATGCAAGCATTGTTCGCAACGCAAAACCTTTTCCTTCTTGGGCCAGAATTATGGTTGGGCTTAGGGGCTATGGCCTTATTGATGGTTGGTGTTTTTTCATCTGAAAACAGCGCATCCTCAAAGGTAACAGGCTTGGCGCTCGCCATTATAGGCGCAGCACTCGTTTGGTTATTCACTATGTCTGAGCGCGGTGACGCCATGAATGGTGCGTTTATGTTGGACGATTTTGCCTGGTTCATGAAAATACTGGTTTTAATTGGTTCAGGTCTTGCCATCATCATGTCGGTCAATTTCATGCGCCGTGAAAATATTATGAGCTTTGAATATCCGGTGCTCATTCTAACGGCGACGCTTGGCATGATGGTGATGATTTCTGCCAATAGTATGATCTCACTGTATCTTGGTTTAGAGCTGCAATCCTTATCACTTTATGTGCTTGCATCGATTAATCGTGACAGTGTGCGCTCAACTGAAGCTGGCTTGAAATATTTTGTTCTTGGCGCGCTATCATCCGGAATGCTGCTTTATGGCATGTCGCTCATTTATGGCTTTACAGGCCATGTTGACTTTGAAGGCATTGCACAGGCTATGGCTGGCACAGAACGTTCGCTTGGTTTGATCTTTGGCCTTGTGTTTATCTTGGCTGGTATTGCATTTAAAATCTCTGCGGTTCCGTTTCATATGTGGACGCCGGATGTTTATGAAGGTTCGCCTTCACCTGTAACGGCATTCTTTGCAGCAGCGCCTAAGATCGCCGCTATGTCGATGCTGATCCGTGTTGTGATTGGTGCGTTTGAACCAACGACGCAAGACTGGCAACAAATCATCGTCTTTATTTCAATCGCCTCTATGACGCTTGGTGCCTTTGCTGCAATTGGTCAAATGAATATTAAACGCCTGATGGCATATTCATCTATCGGCCATATGGGTTACGCGCTTGTGGGCCTTGCTGCTGGTACGCAAGATGGTGTGAATGGTGTTATCCAATATTTGATTATTTACATGGCAATGACGCTTGGCACATTTGCCTGCATTATCGCAATGCGTCGCAAAGAAGGTTCGGTTGAAGAAATTACAGACCTTGCTGGCCTTTCTAAACGCAATCCATGGATGGCATTTATTTTGACCATGCTCATGTTCTCACTTGCAGGCATTCCGCCACTTGCTGGTTTCTTCGGTAAATATTTCGTATTTGTTGCGGCCATTCAGGCTGAGCTTTATGCGCTTGCTGTTATCGGCGTTGTCGCAAGTGTTGTTGGTGCATTCTACTATTTGCGCGTCATTAAAATCATGTGGTTTGATGAGCCTGCAGATGCATTTGTGCCTATGGCAGGTGAATTGAAATTTGTGCTTACCATCAGTGGTGCATTTGTTCTCTTCTATGGTCTCTTTGCAGGCTTCATTAACAGTGCTGCGAATACAGCTGCAGGTTCGCTCTTTTGATAGGAACGCCCCTAGAGGGAACAAACTATCAATATCGACACCTCGCACTGGATCATTGTGATTCAACAAACACACAATGTATGAACTTTGCTAACGAAGGCGAAGCATCAAATCTTTGGGTTACCGCAAAATCTCAAACGGCAGCCAAAGGGAGCAGGGGCCGTGGCTGGACATGTCTTGAAGGAAATCTTTTTGCCTCACTCTTGATGCGCGATATTGCCCCTGTTGAGAAACTCTACCAACTAACATTTGTAACAGCAATTAGCGTGAGTGCTGCCATATCGCAATTTTCAGGCAATCACCTGGTTGCTCATAAATGGCCCAATGATTTATTACTCAACACTAAAAAATGCTGTGGCATTTTGCTAGAAAGCCGGATGCATGGAGATAAGAGCACCATCGTCATTGGTGTCGGCGTGAACTGTGCGTCATTTCCTGACAATACATTGCATCAAGCAACGAGCCTTGCACATGAAGGTATCTCTTGTGAAGCTGCTGAATTATTTGATGCAATTGCAATTCACATGGCAAACAATATAATGACATGGGATAAGGGAAATAATTTTGATGCAATACGCAATTCATGGCTGGAAAAAGCGTATGGCATCAATGAAGAGGTTTACATCAAATTACCGGGCAAACCAGATTTGCGTGGGGTTTTTAGCGCAATAGATGAAAGCGGCCTGTTATTGCTTAAACTGCAAGATGGGCAGATTCAAAAGATTTCTACAGCCGACATATTTTTTAATCAGGCTGAATAGTCAGCCAGGAGAGAATTTTGAGTAAACAGGACTTTGTATTTGTGCCACTTGGCGGTGTTGGCGAAATTGGCATGAACCTTGCGCTGTATGGTTTTGGAGACGCTAAAAAACGTAAATGGATTATGGTTGATTGTGGTGTCACGTTTCCTGATCATTCTTTGCCGGGCGTTGATCTTGTTTTGCCCGATATTGGTTTTGTGGAGAAGCTTGGCAAAGACCTTCTTGGCATTATCATCACCCATGCACATGAAGACCATTATGGTGCTATTCACAGTCTTTGGCCTCGGTTGGGCGCGCAGATTTATTGCACAGCATTCACTGAGGGTATGTTGGAAGCAAAGGCGCAATATGAAGGTAAGCTGCCAGACTTCCGGCCTGAGATTTTTAAAGCAGGTGACATCTTTGAAATAGGCCCATTTAAGATTGAACCTGTTTATGTCACGCACTCCATTCCTGAGCCAATGTCTCTTGCAATCTCAACACCGCTGGGCAGAGCTATTCATACAGGCGACTGGAAACTGGATGATGAACCAACATTGGGCAAGAACACCGATGCCGCCGCATTTAAAAAACTAGGTGATGATGGCGTCTTGGCGCTTATCTGTGACTCTACCAATGCGATGCGAGACGGTGTTTCACCATCAGAAAAAGATGTGACAGCAAGCCTTGCCAATCTCATAACAGAGGCTGCTGGACGCGTTGCAATCACTACGTTCTCATCTAATGTTGGCCGTATTCGTTCGATTGCGCAGGCAGCGGAAAGGGCTGGCCGAAAGGTTATGTTAGTCGGCAGCTCCATTCGCCGCGTTGTAGAGGTGGCAACGGACCTTCATATGTTCGATGATATTCAAGATTTCATTGAAGATGATCAGTTTCAATATGTGCCTGCAAATGAGCTAGTTATTATCCTAACCGGCAGCCAAGGTGAAAACCGTGCTGCACTTGCAAAGATTGCGCGGTCAGAACATAGGTTCATTTCGCTTAATGCTGGCGACACCGTGATATTCTCCTCACGTACAATCCCCGGTAATGAGAAGCCAATTATCGAAGTCAAAAACAATCTTGTAGAGCAAGGCATTGAGATCATTGAAGACGGGAAACTGCTGGTTCATGTGTCTGGTCACCCGCGACAGCATGAACTTAAGCAGATGTATGGATGGACAAGGCCTGAGGTTTTAATCCCTGTACATGGTGAATCAGCGCACCTAAATGCACATGCCAAACTTGCTGGTGAAGCGGGTATTCCACAAGTCGTACCCATTCGAAATGGGGATATGGTGAGATTAGCGCCCGGCGTGGCGGAAGTGATTGACCAAATTCCAGTGGGTCGAATTTATAAGGATGGCAATATCATTGGCACTGAGGAAAGCTGTGGCGTGAAAGAGCGTCGCAAACTTGCTTATGTTGGCCATGTGGCGGTTTCAATCGTTATTGATCGTAACGGTGAGATTGCCGATGATATGGACATTGCGCTTTACGGTCTTCCAGAATTGACCAATGAAGGCGCCTATTTTGATGATGAATTGTATAAGGCTGCACAAAGTGCATTTGCTGGTATTCCCAAAAAACGCCGCAAGGATGAGGAACTTATCCGTTCAGCCGTATCACAGGCTATTCGTGGCGAATGCCGCACACTATGGGGCAAAAAGCCTGTAGCAACCGTATTTGTAGCAAGGGTTTAGAGAATGATTGGAAGACTTAACCACGTGGCAATTGCAGTACCTGATCTGCAAGCAGGTATTGCAACCTATGCAAACACACTAGGTGCAACAGTAAGCGCTCCACAAGAATTGCCAGAGCACGGTGTAACCGTTGTCTTTGTTGAGTTGCCAAATACCAAGATTGAATTACTTGAAGTGTTAGGTGAAGGTTCTCCGATTGCCCCATTCATGGAGCGTAACCCTTCTGGCGGCATCCACCATATTTGTTATGAGGTGGATGATATCATCGCTTCACGTGATAAGTTGAAAGCAGAAGGTGCGCGCGTACTGGGTGATGGCGAACCCAAAATCGGTGCGCATGGTAAGCCAGTTTTATTTCTACACCCAAAAGACTTCTGCGGTACTTTGGTTGAGTTGGAGCAAGTTTAATGGCTTTTTTTACAGGCTTCGCAGTTTATTTCGTCATTTGGTGGGTAACGTTGTTCATTGTTTTGCCGCATGGCAATCGTTCTCAGGCGGAAGATGGCAATATTGTTCAAGGCACAGACCCTGGCGCACCCACCAATTCTAACATTATGCGCAAGTTAATTTGGAATACCATTATTGCAGGAGTTGTATACGGCGCATACTGGATTATCACTTCCTGGTTTGGACTAGGATTTGAGAATATTCCTTCGTTTTTCGGAAAAAACTAATATAAAATAATAGCTTAGAAAATAAAAAGGCAAGGCGCGAAGCCTTGCCGATAAAGTTTGCGTGTCTCGATTCAAAATCCGCTAGAAGCGGTGGCGGCTAGTAAAAGCGCCAGAACCATATCCTCCCAAGACTAAAGACAGGCATGCATGTTTGGTTGCCCCAAAACTTATATTAGGAGATATAATCATATGAAATTGGGAATGTCATGCTCAAAATTACTTTTTTAGTCAAATTGTGATCAAATTTTGTAGATTTCCAACAAAATTGAGACATAACAGTAATTATTATCCTTAACGGATGGGGGTTGTGCGCCAGATTAATACACGCTTTAACTGAGGGAATAATTCTTGTTTGATTCTGGCGGTTTTAATGCGTTTATCCCGATATTTTTTACCTGTACTTAAGGAAAACCCAAAAGAGGCGGAAATCGTTTCACATACGCTGATGTTGCGTGCTGGAATGATCCGTCAGCAGTCTGCTGGCATTTACTCTTGGTTGCCAGTTGGCCTGAAAGTTCTAAACAAGATTTCTGACATTGTGCGAGAAGAGCAAAATAGAGCAGGCGCTGTTGAGATCTTAATGCCGACCATTCAGTCTGCTGACTTATGGCGTGAGAGTGGGCGTTATGATGATTACGGTCAAGAAATGCTTCGCATTCAGGACCGCCACGAGCGCGATATGTTGTTCGGCCCAACCAATGAAGAAATGGTAACGGATATTTTCCGCTCCTATGTGCGCAGCTATAAAGATTTGCCGCTTAATCTCTACCATATTCAATGGAAATTCCGCGATGAAATTCGCCCGCGCTTTGGTGTGATGCGTGGCCGAGAGTTTCTTATGAAAGATGCCTATTCATTTGATTTGGATGGTGAAAGTTCACGTGCTGCTTACTACCGTATGTTTGTTTCATACTTGCGTACATTTGAGCGTCTTGGCGTTAAGGCTATTCCGATGCGCGCAGATACAGGGCCGATTGGTGGTGATCTTTCGCATGAATTCCTCATATTGGCTGATACCGGCGAAAGCGAAGTGTTCTGCCATTCTGACGTGATGAAATTACCAGTGCCAGATGAAGGCGTGGATTATGACAATGACGAACTCATCGCGGGCATCGTTAAAGATTGGACGACAAATTATGCCCGCACGGATGAATTGCATGATGAGAAGCTTTGGTCCGAAGTATCTGAAGCTGACCGCATGAATGCGCGCGGCATTGAAGTTGGGCATATCTTCCACTTTGGCACGAAATATTCAGAGCCGATGGGTGCGAAAGTTATGGGCCCGGACGGTAAAGAGCATGACGTTCATATGGGGTCGTATGGCATTGGCCCAAGCCGCCTTGTTGCGGCCATTATCGAAGCGTCTCATGATGATAAGGGAATTATCTGGCCAGCTTCAGTTGCGCCATTTGACGTAGGGATAATCAACATGAAACCAGGCGACGAAGCATGTGATCGTGAGAGTGAAAAAATCTACGATCAACTCACCGCAGCAGGCCTCGATGTTTTATATGATGATCGTGATCAAAGTGCCGGTTCAAAATTCGCAACCATGGACTTAATTGGCCTGCCGCATCAAATCGTTATTGGCCCGCGTGGCGTGAAGAACAATGAGGTTGAGGTGAAACGCCGTGGTGAAGACGAAAAAGAAACGATGACACCAGAAGCGGCCATTAATCGCTTTACAAATTAGGGTCTCCCCATGCAGGCACAGACAAAAACATCCGCTGGCGCGTTTTCATCCTTTGAGTGGATGTTGGCTGGGCGTTATCTGCGCTCACGCCGCAAAGAAGCATTTGTCTCGGTGATTGCTGGTTTTTCTTTTATGGGCATCACGCTGGGCGTGGCTGCACTCATCATTGTCATGGCGGTGATGAACGGTTTCCGTGCGGAGCTTCTTGATAAAATACTTGGCCTTAATGGCCACATGATTGTCCAACCGCTTGATGGGCCGCTTACGGATTATGAC
>CAZXZQ010000135.1:0-7319 GCA_964645215.1 uncultured Rhizobiaceae bacterium
GTATCTCAGGCGTATTATTGCCTAAGTTTGAAATAGTCTTGTTAAGAATAGAATAATAATCAGCCATTTCAGGTCTATCCGCTGCCTTCTCTATTGATTGTGTTTACCATAACAGAATCAACTAAATCTTGAAGGCTTTTTTAGTCCTGAAACGGATCATGTACAAGAATTGTATCTTCACGTTCTGGACTGGTGGATAGAAGCGCTACTGGACAACCAATTAATTCTTCAACATGGCGCACATATTTTACCGCTTGTGCTGGCAAATCATTCCAGCTTCGGGCACCAACGGTTGTGCCTTCCCAACCTTCTAATGTCTCATAGATTGGTTCAACACGTGCTTGTCGCCCCTGGCTTGCAGGAAGATAATCAACCTCTTCACCATCAATTTTATAACCAACGCAAATTTTAATCTCTTTCAATCCGTCCAACACATCAAGCTTAGTCAGTGCAATTCCGGTCGTTCCGTTTGTTGCAACAGATTGACGTACAAGCACAGCATCAAACCATCCGCATCGTCTCTGACGACCCGTGACCGTGCCAAATTCATGGCCCTTTTCACCCAAGAATTGACCAACCTCATCATGTAATTCTGTTGGGAAAGGTCCCTCACCTACACGTGTTGTGTAAGCTTTTGTGATGCCAAGCACATAACCAACAGAACCTGGCCCCATGCCAGAACCGGCCGCAGCTTGACCCGCAACAGTGTTAGATGAAGTCACGAATGGATATGTGCCATGATCGATATCAAGCAACGTGCCCTGTGCACCTTCAAACAAAATGCGCGAGCCTTTTCGTTTTTCATTATCAAGCAACCGCCAAACAGGCTCGCTATAAGGAACCATTCTATCTGCAACAGCTTTTAGCTCTTCATAGATTACATCAAATTCAACCTCAGGCTGATTAAGGCCACGACGAAGTGCATTATGGTGTGTTAGCAAGCGGTCAATTTTTGGAGGAAGACTTTCAAGATTGGCAAGATCAAGAACGCGAATTGCACGGCGGCCGACCTTATCTTCATAAGCAGGTCCAATACCACGGCGCGTTGTACCAATTTTAGTGCCAACAGAAGCAGCATCTTCACGGATACCATCAAGCTCACGGTGCAATGACAAAATCAAAGTTGCATTTTCTGCAATGCGCAAATTGTCTGGTGTGACCTTAACACCTTGTTCACCTAAGCGCTTAATTTCATCCATTAATGCATGCGGGTCAATCACAACACCATTGCCAATAACGGCAAGCTTGCCATCCCGAACAACGCCAGATGGTAGAAGGCTAAGTTTGTAACTAACACCATCTATAACAAGCGTATGACCTGCATTATGACCGCCTTGAAAGCGCACAACCAGATCAGCACGTTCAGAAAGCCAGTCAACAATCTTACCCTTGCCCTCGTCACCCCATTGGGAACCAATAACAGCTACATTTGTCATAAAAATCTCTTTTGCATCATGGTTAGGCACAAGCTCATATCAGCTTGGCAAATTATGCAAGCCGGAAAGAAGGTGTATAATTTCCAGATTACGGTTGTTAATAATCCAAAAAGGCTGCAAACATCAACCTCACAATTGAAACACGTGTGGAAAGAACCCTCATTGAAGCAATCCATACTGAATAACCCTTATCTTTTATTGATAATAACAGCTGCCGTTTGGGGGGGGAATGCTATTGCTGGGAAGCTTGCAGTGGGGCATGTGTCACCTTTCTTGCTTACGTCACTTAGATGGGTAATTGCCTGCTTGGTCTTGCTACCTTTTGCAATGCCTTATCTTAAGAAAGACTGGGCGCTCATTCGTAAACACCTGCCCTATCTTTTCATCATGGGCATTCTTGCATTTTCTATATTCAACAACATGATGTATCTGGCGCTCACATATACATCAGCCATCAATGTTGCAATTGAACAAGCTTCAATGCCGATCATCGTTTTTGTATTAAACTATATTTTATTCCGCACAGGAGTTACGGCATATCAGATCATTGGATTCATCATGACACTTGTAGGCGTAATTATAACAGCTGCCCGCGGTGACATTAATGGTCTTATAAATCTTACACTCAATCGGGGTGATATTATTATGATATGCGCGATTATGGTGTACGGGATTTATTCTGTTTATCTAAAATACAAACCAGACATTCACGTTCTTAGTTTTTTATCTGTACTTGCTGTCTCTGCACTCATTGGCACGATACCATTTGTCGGTTATGAATATATGACAAACACCGCCCAGTGGCCTGATACCCAAGGCTGGGGCGTGATCTTCTTTGCCGCACTATTCCCGTCAATTGTATCTCAATTATTTTGGGTAATGGGTTTAGATAAAATTGGCTCAAACCGAGGCGGCTTATTCATCAACCTAGTGCCAATTTTTGGCTCTATTTTTGCGGTTTTAATTCTTGGCGAAAAATTCCAAGCCTATCATGCGATTGGATTAGCACTTGTTCTGGGCGGCATTGCGCTCGCCCAGAAGGTTCGCAAAGTTTAAGCTTTAAGCTTCAACATCAAATGTTAGAGGTTTAACCTGTTGAAATTTGCCGGTAGCGTTTAGCTTATCAAGCAAATCTTGCTTTGGCTCGACATCAAGATAAAGCAGCGCAATCGCGTCACCACCAGAACCAGTTCTACCCAGGTGGAAGTTCGCAATATTTTGGCCAGCTTCTCCGGTTAATTGTCCGAGCGTACCAATAATACCAGGCTCGTCAGCGTTGGTTGTGTAAAGCATATGACGCCCAACATCGGCATCCATATTAATACCTTTGATCTGAATAAAGCGCGGCTTGCCGTCAGAGAAAACCGTACCTGCCACTGAACGCTCTTGGTTTTCAGTGATGATGTTAAGCTTCATATAGCTATCATATATGCCAGATTTATCCTGCTTAGTTTCTGAAATTTGAATGCCACGTTCTTTCACCATGATCGGTGCAGACACCATATTTACATCCGCAACTTGTGGGCGAATGAGGCCGGCAAGAGCAGCGCTTGTAAGCGCATTCGTATTCATTTTAGAAATACCACCATCATAGATGATTTCGATTTTCTTGATCGGGCTGTCAGTTACCTGACCAGCAAATGCTCCTAGGTGTCCTGCAAGTTTAATGAACGGCAATAAACGCGGCGCTTCTTCCGCAGAAATTGAAGGCATATTGATTGCGTTTGTCACAGCACCTTTAAGTAGGTAATCAGACAATTGTTCTGCAACTTGTATCGCAACATTTTCTTGTGCTTCAGAGGTTGAAGCGCCAAGGTGTGGTGTACAAACAACATTATCAAGATTGAAAAGCGGACTTGCTTCCGCAGGCTCAACTTCAAATACATCAAAACCAGCACCAGCAACTTTGCCAGATTTGAGGGCTGCTGCAAGATCTTCTTCAACAACTAAGCCGCCACGTGCACAATTTACAATACGCACGCCATCTTTCATTTTAGCAATTGCCGCGGCATCAATAATGTTACGTGTCTTATCCGTAAGTGGTACATGCAGCGTGATAAAATCCGCGCGTGCTAGAACTTCATCAAGTTCTAGCTTTTCAACGCCCAGTGCTTCCGCACGTTCTTCTGATAAGAAAGGGTCATAAGCAGCAACGCGCATTTTCAAACCAATTGCGCGTTCAGCAACGATCGCACCAATATTACCGCAGCCAATAAGACCAAGTGTTTTATTGGTGATCTCCACACCCATGAATTTAGATTTTTCCCACTTACCGTCATGTGTGGATTGGTTGGCCGCAGGGATTTGACGAGCAACAGCAAACATCAAGGATATTGCATGTTCAGCAGTAGTGATTGAATTACCAAACGGCGTGTTCATCACGATAATACCTTTTCGGGACGCTGCTGGAATTTCAACATTATCAACACCGATGCCAGCACGGCCGACAACTTTCAAGCGCGTTGCTTTTTCAATGAGTTTCTCATTAACCTTGGTTGCAGAGCGAATTGCAAGACCGTCATATTGATCAATCGCTTCATACAATGCATCTTTATCTTTGCCGAGCTCAGGTAAAAAATCGACATCAATTCCGCGTTCGCGGAAAATGTTTACTGCGGTTTCAGATAGTTTGTCAGACACGAGTACACGTGGGGTTTCTTTGATAGCCATGCTGGCTTCTCCTATAGAATATAAAATTAGTAAGTTGGATTAGGCAGCTTGATCGATGCCAGATGCAGTAAGTTGTTGATTGAAAGCCCAATCAAGCCAAGGCATCAGCGCTTGCAAGTCAGATGCTTCAACCGTTGCGCCAGTCCAGATCCGAAGGCCTGCAGGTGCGTCACGGTATGACCCGATATCAAGAGCTACACCTTCTGCCTCAAGCAATTTCACCATACCTTTTGCGAAAGCTGATTGTGCATCTGCATCCATTGCCGCAACACGTTCATCTGCTATAGACAAACATACGGATGTATTTGAGCGTGTCGCTGGATCAACAGCAAGAAACTTAATCCATGAAGATTGCTCAACAAAAGTTTCAACAATTGCAAGATTATCATCAGCGCGCTTGATCAATGCAGCAAGACCACCAATTGATTTAGACCAGTTAAGTGCGTCTAGATAATCTTCAACACACAACATAGAAGGCGTATTGATCGTCGCACCTTCAAAGATAGATGCATTGAGCTTACCACCTTTAGCGATACGGAAAATCTTTGGTAGAGGCCAAGCGGGCTTATAGGTTTCAAGACGTTCAATTGCACGCGGTGACAAAATCAGCATACCATGCGCACCCTCGCCACCGAGCACTTTCTGCCAAGAAAACGTGACTACATCGAGTTTTGCGAAATCTAAATCTTGTGCAAATGCCGCTGAAGTCGCATCACAAATTGTGAGGCCTTTGCGGTTTCCAGGAATGAAATCTGCATTTGGAACACGCACACCCGATGTTGTACCATTCCAGGTAAAAACCACATCACGATCAAAATCTACCTGAGTAAGGTCAGGCAAGTGACCGTAATCTGCTTCAATCACGCGCGTGTCTTCTAGCTTTAATTGCTTAACAGCATCGGTTACCCAACCGCTACCAAAGCTTTCCCACGCAAGCATATCCACGCCGCGTGCACCGAGGAAATTCCACATTGCGAGTTCAACAGCACCTGTATCTGAAGCAGGAACAATCGCAATTTTATAATCGGCAGGAACGTTTAAAACTTCGCGCGTTAATTCAATCGCATCTTTAAGTTTTATCTTACCTTCAGCAGCACGGTGCGAACGACCAAGCGAAGCATTTTCTAATTTTTGGAGAGACCATCCTGGACGTTTTGTACATGGCCCGGATGAAAAACGGTTATTATCCGGGCGTTGGCCCGGCTTGGTAATCATATTCATAATAGCTAACCTTCCAGCTAGTGAGCCCCTCATTGGGGAGGGGTAGCCCACATATGGAGTTACAGAAAGTGTCGCTAAACGTCAACAGCATTTCGTAATTATGATATTCTTACAGCCATAAAAAAAGAGCGGTTAAAACCGCTCTTTGAAATTCTTGCATTTATTCAGATTTTACCAAAGGTCATATCTTAAACCTACGCGTACTTGGTGAACTTGGAATCCATCTTCATCAATCGCTGTTCCATCATCGTATGACAGATCTTCACCCCCTGCATAATCCGTGAAAGAATAACCTATATCTGCGGTCCAATGATCATCGATTTGAATACCTGCACCAGCTGAAAGTTGATATGCTGGCGCCCAAAATTCCTCATTACGAGTAAGCTCAATCACAACCTCTTCACCTTGAGTTCCAGCAGGAAAGCCACATGATTCCGCATCCGAAGGCGTACAGGTCAGTGTTCTTGTCTCATTATAAGATAATCTACCATATCCAACACCTGCTCCTAAATATGGCTTGAACTTGCCAAGGGCAGGAAGATCATAATAGGCACTAGCAATAAAACTTCTAGCATTATAGCTTGCCTCTATCTCTTCAGTGCCGTTAATTGGAGCTATACTTGTCCCGTTAAAAAAGCCGTTGGTGCCTATAACATCACCAGTATTGTCGAAGACAACAACATCATCTACATCTTCTAAGATCGGAGTTGCGGGAGATCCTGGAGCTAATATAGCACCAGTTAAAGCATCAATAAGTGGTGGAACGGCAGGCGTTATTCCAGTTTGCACACCGACCACAGTAACATCGCGACTCCCGCCAAAATTCTGCGCCCGAATACCATCAAAATTAGAATCTAATATCTGTTCCGCATTCAACTCTAATCTTATGTTAGGAGAAAGATAATACCCAAAGCCAACTCTCACGCCAACAGTATCATCATAATCACCTTGCGTCAGAAACGGGCCTGCAGTTGAATCGATGCTAGTTAATGTGCTTTCGCTTTCACCTCTAATATTATATGAAATATCACCGCGCAGATACCAGCCACTACCAAATTCAACATTGGTATATTCTGGACTTGGTGCTTTTGTGACCACACCAGAATTATAGTCAGTCGCAAATGCTTGAGACGCCAGCAACAAAGAAATTGCTGTCATAGTTGTGAAAGAGACAAGACGTTTCATTATAACTCGGACCTTTTAGATATTACTATTTTGAACAGGTAATTTAGGGGGGAAGGTCCCCCCAGAATTATTTACTTATAAACAACTGGTGGTGGTGGAGGTGTACAATTTCCGCCGTCCAAAGCATATCGAAGACCTACGCGACCTTCATGAATGTCAATGCCATGGTCAAAGCCTTGCGCGCCTGAAAAGCCACTTGCCGCTGTGAAACCAAACGCCTCGCCACCTTCAATACGTGTGAAGGTATAACCTGCATCTGCTTTAAGTTTACAGTTAATGTCATAAGATGCGCCAGCATGTAATGCATACGCAAAACGCCATTTTTCTGCACCCACATGGCTATCTGTACCTGGTATACAATCAGCGCTTGCAACGATACATGTCTGTGTATTTCTCAAGTCACCATAGCTTACATGCGCGCCGCCGATACCCGCGCCTACATAAGGTGTGAAGCCATTGATTGTTCCAAGGTCAACATATGCATTTGCCATTAACACTGTAGCATCAAGTTCTTGGCGATCGTCAAAATTACATAGCGTGGTTGCAAGTGCAGAGAAATTACAACGTGCATTTTGGCCAGAACTACCACTTGCTTCAGTTTCGAAGTAATGGCTCAACGTAGCATCAACACGGAAATAATCAGTTACCTGATAACCAATACCACCTTGAATTGACCAAGTGCTATCAAGTTCAGAACCGGCAATGATACCTGTGCGTGACGGGCCTTGGAAAAATGTTGTATCTGAATCATAATCAAGTGATGCATATCCGATATCACCACGAATATACCATCCACCAACAGAATGT
>CAZXZQ010000136.1:0-7316 GCA_964645215.1 uncultured Rhizobiaceae bacterium
GCGACCTTACCACTTCTTTAGATTTTCACCAGAAAGCGCTTCCATTTTATCAAGGTCACGCACGATGAAGGTTATATGGCTGAGGCTTTCTATCATCTGTCTACTCTGTAATGTCTTTAATGTCCGGCGTTTCCCACGCTAAGTGCTGCCCACCATCAAGCGCGAATATCTGCCCGGTAATTGAAGGTGTGTCGTATAGGAAGCGGATTGTCCTGCCAAAGTCATCAAGTTCAGGTCCGCGTTTCATAATCAGCCCATCAACCTGCTTTTGAAAATCTTCGTCCTCCTGACGAGCGTTTACAAGCGTTGGTCCCGGGCCAATTGCGTTGACCCGAACTTTGGGTGCAATGCCTTGTGCCATGGTGCGAGTCGCTGTCCAAAGCGCTGATTTTGATAATGTATAAGAATAAAAGAGCGGATTAAGCCGTAATACTCTCTGATCAATCATGTTAACAACCAGTGCCTCTGCAATATCTTCTTGTTTGGCAACTTCACCTGCAAGCAGGCTTGGTGTTTTCAGATGTAGGGCGAAATGCGCATCCCAAAGTGCTTCATCAATATCTTCAACAGTGTCTGGCTCAAAAATGGAAGCATTGTTGACGAGCAAATCAATCGGGCCAATAGCATTTCGTGCTTCAGCAAACATTCGCTTAGCACTCCCAGTTTCCATTAGATTTGCTTCGTAAGCAACTGCTTTTACCCCATGGCTTTGGAGTTCTACAGCAAGTTCAAGTGCTTCTTGCTCAGAAGAGATATATTGAAAGAACACATTGAATCCGTTTTTCGCGAGATCTTTGGATATGGCTGCACCAATTCGTTTTGCGCCGCCAGTGACCAATGCCGTTTTCATTTTTTCACCTAACTTAAGTAATAAATGCAGATACGATATATGTAGAATAAGCAATCATCATGAGAAAGCCTGTTATTCTGGTTATCAGCTTAAGTTTAACGGCGATGAATGCCAAGACCAGTGTTGCGACGAACATAACCCACATATCAATGCTGATCGCGTGAACCGGCACTTCCACCGGGACGATGACTGCAGTTACGCCCATAATGGCAGCTATATTGAAAATATTAGACCCAACAACATTACCTATCGCTACGCTTGAGTTGCCGCGTATTACAGCCATGAGCGATGCAGCAAGTTCAGGCAAGGAAGTGCCAATCGCCACAATAGTAAGACCTATAACCTCTTCGGAAATGCCCCATTCCAACGCGATTTCCTGAGCTGAACTCACCGTAAAGCCTGCACCAATTGGCAATGAAACAATGCCAACGATCAAAAAGGCAACAGATTTCCATACGCCGCCTTCAAGCGTTTGAACCTCATCATGATAGTCATGCTCCGGTTTGCCACCTGCTTTCATGCCCGCGCGATATTGTTCGAACAGAAATAGCCCGAGCAGTACAAGCAATATAATACCGTATGTGCGGGTAATGGTGCCGGTCCACATCATGGCCATAAAGAGAATGGTAAAGCCGATCATGACAAAAATACTGCGGCTTATGCCTTCTTCTTTACAGCAAGTTTCATGAATAAGTGCAGGAAGCCCTAAAACCAGCAGAATATTGGCGATATTTGATCCGATTACATTACCAATCGCCAATCCACCGGAGCCTGCAAGGGCTGCTTGTACTGAAATAAAGAGTTCTGGAGCCGATGTTCCAAGCGAGACAATTGTAAGGCCTATTATCAGTGCTGGAATGGCTAAACGTTCAGCCAGTGAGACCGCGCCACGTATAAGAATATCGCCGCCAATAACGAGAATGGCGAGGCCTATAATAAGCAAAAGGTAATTATTCATACGGTGGAGTCAGACTTTGGAATGCAAATTGATTAGCCCCATATAGGAAGTTTTGGTATGGGTTTAAAGACCCAGCTTAGTACTAACCATAAATTAACCATAAAGTTCTAAGATATCCACTGTTATGCCCCAACAGCCAAGAATAACCAAAGTGTTTTTGTAAGGTTTAAATATGACTGTGAGACGTAGAGTGAGTAGTAGATTATCGCAAATTAAACTGGTTATTACATCAGTTATCTCTTTGGTTTTATTGGGCAGTTCACTGATTTACGCCCATGCCAGCGACTATAATGCGCCTTGGCGTGATAAAAACAAAGCCATTATCATTGATGCTTATGAGCGAAACCATGTTGATTGGATGAAGCTTGTAGAAAATAAACAAATTCGTGGCTTTATCGGCAAGGCCAGTGATGGCATGCCATCGCCTTACAGCTGTCGTGGCAATAAAACAAAGCAGATTATTTGTAAGAAGAGCTTTAAAAACTACTTCATGAAGCAGCAGCTTTATCATACGCGCAAATTGCTCGCTAAGAATTTGGGTTTAAAATGGGGTGCATATCACCTTGGTCGTCCGGGCAACCCAATCGGGCAAGCAAATCATTTTCTTCAATTTGCAAAACCAGAAGCAGATGAACTCATCGCACTGGACATTGAGCATGATAATCCAAAAAAATGGATTTCGCTTGAAGATGCAGAGATTTTCGCAAAGCACATTTATAAAAGAATAGGGCGCTATCCAGTGCTTTATACAAACCACAATACTGCACAACGCATTGCTGCGAGAAAAGACGAGTTGCCAATTTTGTCTAGATTGCCGCTTTGGTATGCACGTTATAAAAGCAATACAATCGGCACATTTCCTATGGGGCATTGGGAAAGCTTCTCAATGTGGCAGTTTTCAGCAGGTATCAACTGTAATAAACGCCGTTGTCTTTACCGTGTTAAAGGTGCGCCAAACAATATCGATGTAAATGTCTCAAATCTCACAATTGAAGAGTTTGACAAAGCTTGGCCGTTTAATGGTCTTGTCGAGAAGCGTATTGAAGAGCCTGAAACTAAACTTCCACAAGTATGGGCCTCGCTTGATCTGAATAGACCAACACAGGCAATGCAATTGGCGATACTTAATGATGATGTCATTGCCGCGCCTAAGAAGAAGTTAGAAACTGCTAGCGCAGTTGAACAGGTGAAACCGATTAGTGCTACTGCAGCTGTTATGGATAAGGCTCAACCTTTATCAAACGCGCTTCCGCCTTCTGCTAGAGCAGACGTGCGATAACATCATCTTATGATGGATAATTAATTATGATGGACTGGGCCTAACACGCGGCAACGTCCATCATAATATTTCCATGGGTCTAAGCCGTGGATGCAATATTCCACATTCCACGTGAAACCTGCAAAGCCTGCACCTTCTTCTAGAAGATAGTGGATTTTGCGTTTGCTACCATCTTCAAAATGCGCAGTGCCATGGCAATAGATGCGGTTTATTTGCAAACCTTTGGACGGATTATCCGCGTGCAAGTGCGGGTTAGAAATAGACGAAACACTAAGCCCGCGTTCTTCCCAATAGATATCTTCTGTTTTATTAAACCGAGAAGCAATTTTCTTTAGTACTTTTTCTGAATTGCAAGCAGGAAGTTCTTGCTTAAAAAATGCATGAGTAGGTTGTGCATTGCCAATCGAAAGCGTGGTAAATGCGATTGCGGTAATGAGCAGCTTTTTCATCAGATTTTCTCGGTCATAATTATTCAAAATGAATATCAGAAATTTAAGACTGTTTGGCAAGTCTTTCGATGACTTTAGGATAGAGTTTGTGTTCCTCAACCAAAACCCGCGCTGCCAGCGTATCAGCAGTGTCATTCTCAAGAACTGGCACAATTGCTTGCTCGATAATCTCACCGCCATCCATTTGTTCATTCACATAATGGATCGTGCAGCCATGTTCTTTTTCACCAGCTTCAATCGCACGATTATGGGTATCAAGACCTTTAAATTTTGGCAGCAAGCTTGGATGAATATTGATAAGCCTGCCTTCATAATGCTCCGTAAAATCAGAGGATAAAATGCGCATATAGCCCGCTAGACAAATAAGCTCAGCACTAGATGCATCGATCGCCGACATAATAGCTGCTTCATGGCTTGCACGGTTTTCAAATTCATCTCTGGCGAAAGCGCGGGCCTCAATCCCATTTTGTATGGCAGTTTCAATACCCTTGGCTTCGCGATTATCTGAGATTACTAACGTGATCTTTGCAGGATAGCTTGAGTCCATTGAGGCATCTAAAATAGCCTCCATATTAGACCCGCGCCCTGAAATCAAAACAGCAAGTTTTGTGCGCGCTACCACGTAAGCGTTCCTTTGAATGACACAGCGCCTGCATTTTCGGAAGTTAGCGTCCCAAGCGTGCTAACAGTCTCGCCATTGGCTTCTAGGACGGCTTTAACTTCAGCAACCTTTTCTGCGTTCACCACAACCACCATGCCGACACCGCAATTAAACGTGCGCAGCATTTCCGATTGTTCAACGCCGCCTGTGCTTGCCATCCAGCCAAATACAGGAGGAGGCGTAACAGCATCAAGATTAATCTCCGCTCCAAGGTTATTTGGCAATACACGTGGAATATTTTCGGTAAACCCGCCACCTGTAATATGCGCCATGGCTTTCACACCACCTGTTTCACGAATAGCTGCGAGCATTGGCTTTACATAAATACGCGTTGGTTCCAGAAATGCTTGCCCAAGTGTTTTGTCCGTATCAAATGGTGAAGGCGAAGACCAGTTTAGCCCAGCCATATCCACAATGCGCCTTGCGAGCGAAAATCCATTAGAATGCACGCCAGATGATGCAAGGCCAAGTAGCACGTCACCTTCAGTCATATCTTGTGAGGGGAGAATACCATTGCGCTCCACAGCACCCACAGCAAAGCCTGCAAGGTCATAATCCTTGTCCTGATACATGCCTGGCATTTCTGCGGTCTCGCCACCAATGAGCGCGCATCCTGCTTGGCGGCATCCTTCTGCAATGCCTTCAATTACAGAAGTTGCTTCTGCCACATCAAGTTTTCCTGTCGCCAGATAATCGAGGAAGAAAAGCGGTTCAGCGCCTTGCACGATCAGATCGTTCACACACATGGCAACAAGATCAATGCCCACCGTGTCATGAATGCCTGCATCAATTGCAATTTTAAGTTTGGTGCCGACACCATCATTGGCGGCAACCAGAACCGGGTCGTTAAAACCTGTGGCTTTAAGATCAAACAATCCACCAAAGCCACCAAGGTCCGGGTTTGACCCAGAGCGGCTGGTTGATTTGACCGCTGGCTTGATCGCATCAACCAATGCATTGCCTGCATCAATATCAACGCCTGCATCTGCATAGCTTAGGCCATTTACACCATTATTTTCAGTTGAAGACATGCTTATCTAGCTACTCCGAAATTGTATCTTGATATATAAAGAACTATAGCTTTAGCACACACATTTCTCGTAGGGGAGAGCAGAATGGAAGAGAGCTTTGGATTACGTATGAGAAAACAGATTTATTTCTGGCTTTTCGCGTTTGGTTGTTTTCTCTGTTTCGTTTGGCTTTTCGGCGATATTTTGCTTCCCTTTATTGCAGGCATGATCCTTGCTTATGCGCTTGACCCGGTTGCAGATCGTCTTGAAGCAATGGGTTTAAGCCGAATGATGTCGACGGTGTTGATACTGTTTACATTTCTACTGATCTTCATTCTCACTCTGATGATTATTATTCCAATCCTGGGCAATCAGGTTGCAGGCTTTCTAGACCGTTTGCCATCTTTAGTGGCAAAGCTGCAAGAAATTTTTGCTTCTTCCGAAAGCAGCTGGCTACGCGAAAGATTTGGCCTTGATACAAGCTCTTTAAGAGAGAATGTAAATGCATTAATGACACAAGGCGCGGGTTGGATTTCATCTGTTCTTGGGCAAATTTGGAATTCTGGTAAATCCATTGTTGATGTAATTTCGCTTTTGGTTGTTACACCCGTTGTGGCATTTTATATTCTTCATGATTGGGATCGGATGGTTGAGCGTGTTGATAGCTGGTTGCCGCGTGATCATAGGGATACGGTTCGCACCATCATGACCGACATCAATGCAGCGGTTGCGGGTTTCATTCGCGGGCAGGGGACGGTTTGTCTAATTCTTGGCTTGTTCTATGGTGTTTCGCTTACAATCATTGGCGTAAATTTTGGCCTATTGATAGGCTTGTTTGCGGGGCTTATTTCATTCATTCCTTTCGTTGGTTCAATTGTTGGTTTTATACTTTCTGTTGGCGTTGCGCTGGTTCAGTTCTGGCCAGAATGGTATTTTGTTATACTGACCGGTCTAGTATTCGCGATAGGTCAATTTTTGGAAGGCAACATCTTGCAGCCAAAACTTGTGGGTGACCGTGTCGGTCTGCATCCTGTTTGGTTGATGTTTGCGCTGTTTGCATTTGGCTCGCTCTTTGGGTTTACTGGCATGTTGATCGCTGTGCCTGCCGCTGCTGCAGTTGGCATAATTGTGAGATTTGCACTTGGACGTTACCTTGAAAGCGCGCTATATAAAGGCAACCAGCCGGCAAAGAAAACAACCAGAAGAAAGCCGCGCGCGAGCTAAACCAAAATGTACAAGAGTTAAAGTCAGTTTCGTGTCACCTACAACACAAATTCCGCTTGATTTAACAAGCCAGCCAGCCTCTTGCCGAGAGGACTTGATAGAAAGTGCCGCTAATCAGATGGCTATTTCTATGGTTGATGCTTGGCCAAATTGGCCGGGCGCAATTGCTATTCTAGCAGGCCCTGTTGGGTCAGGCAAAACGCATATTGCAAAAGCTTGGATTAACATGGTTGAAGGCGAGGTTTTTGAGTGTTCTAAGATTGGTCAAAATCTTGATCAGATTATAGCATTAGCTGAAGCCGGAAAATGCATCTTAATTGAGGATGCAAGCGAAGGTTCAATTGATGAAACAGCGTTGTTCCATATCATCAACGCAGTGCGTCAAGCGTCTTCCTATTGCTTAATCACCAGTCGGTCATGGCCGGTTGAATGGCAGATTAAACTGCCAGATTTGTTATCGCGTTTAAAAGCGGCACAATTGGTAGAGCTTGAAGAGCCTGATGATCAGCTCTTAAAAATGGTAATGTTTAAGCTCTTTTCAGACCGTCAATTAATGGTCGATGAGAAGGTGATTGATTATTGTGTCTTGCGCATGGAGCGTTCGCTTGGCTCTGCTGGCAAACTTGTTGCAGCCATTGATGCGGATGCATTATCGCGCAAGTCTTCTATCACCCGCGCTACCGCTGCAAATGCACTGGACGCACTTGGTATGTCGTGATTGCCAAAATTTGAGTATGCGCGTTAACTAAGCAACAAATTTTCCGTTTATTATGATGGTTTAATTGATTACATAATAAGCATGATTAACGATCTCGATATTTTTGAAGGCGGCATACTTTTTGATGAAAGTGTGCCTGCGGTGGTTGATGTCTTCTCAGACTCTAG
>CAZXZQ010000137.1:0-7292 GCA_964645215.1 uncultured Rhizobiaceae bacterium
GTAAAGTAATGCTGGACAATGCCGTGATCAGCGATCTAGAGAACGAAGAATTACGCAAGGCTCGCAGCAAGTTTCAAATTATTTTTCAGGACCCATATTCTTCACTTGATCCGCGCAAACGCGCGGGTGAAATTGTCCGTGAACCACTAGATCTCATGCAAATTGGCACGCCCAATGAACGCGATGAAAAAGTAGCTGATTTGTTTGAGCAAGTTGGCTTAAGACCCGAACAACGGGTTTTGTTCCCGCATCAATTTTCTGGTGGACAACGTCAAAGGCTTGGGCTTGCAAGAGCTTTATCTACAGAACCAGATTTGATTGTTTGCGACGAGCCTGTTTCTGCGCTCGACGTTGCAATACAAGCCCAAATTCTGAACTTAATGGCAGATTTGCAAAATCGCCTTGGTTTAACCTATCTGTTTATCTCTCATGATCTCGGTGTCGTTCAGCATATTTGCGATGAAATTGCTGTTATGTATTTGGGGCAAATTGTCGAACAAGCCGATCGCATAAGTCTTTTTAAAAATCCAAAGCATCCCTATACCAAAGCATTACTGGCAGCTGTTCCAACCGTGCATAGTAAAAAGAGTGATCGTAGAAATCGTGTTAGGCTGGAGGGTGATCCGCCAAGCCCAATTAATTTACCCAAGGGATGCAGATTTGCCTCCCGCTGCCCAATTGCTCAAGAACAGTGCAAAGAAGCGCCACCTGAATTTATGGAAGCAAAATCTGGTCACAAAGTAGCATGTTTTCTTGCTGACTAATGTGAATAATTTTTAGAGTTTCACGTCCTGCAGCTCTTCAAGCAGGTCGAGCAATTGGTCTACCTTTAGCTTGCCCATTTTATTTTCTAACTGCTCATAAATACTATTCGATAGTTTGATATTGTCGCGGATGATTTTGCGTCCGGCATCGGTGATTTCAATCATCATGCGTCGTTTGTCTTCGTCATCGCTAATGCGCGCCAATAAACCCTGCGCTTCCATGGAGCGCGTAATGCGTGTGACGCTCGGCAGAAGCAGGCAAGCATGTTCAGCGATTGCGCTTTGTTCAATGCGGCCATGCTCATCAAGCGTGCGTAGAATGCGCCATTTCTGTTCGGTCAGTCCGATTTCACTTAACATTTCACGAATTGGCGCCATAATGGTTTCGCGTGCGCGGAGCAGGGCGATCGGCAACGTGCGTGATGTTTCTCTTATTTCTGAAATTTCACTCATAAACTATCATCGCTGATTTTGAGATACTTAACAAGACAAGTAATTGACAGTGCGTTTATAAAAGCTTAACATCGCAAGTAATTTGGAGAAACAATGCCACATCTGACACTCGACTATTCAGCTAATATGGAAGCGCGCGTTGATATAGCAGCACTTTGCAATTGCATTCGGGTTGCTGCGATTGAGACGGGCGTTTTTCCTAAAGCAGGTGTGCGGGTTCGTGCCTTCAAGGCAGATCACGTTTCGATTGCCGATGGTAATCCTGAAAATGGCTATATTGATATTTCTGTACGTTTACGCGAGGGGCGTGATCAAGATGTTCGTGAGCGAGCAACCGCGCATATTTTTACTGCTGCGGAGAATTTCATGAAACCAGTAATGGATGCCCACCCAGTAGCGCTCTCACTTGAGATGCGCAATATTGATGCTTCGCTGAGTCCCAAATCAAATTCAATTCGAAACTTTATGAAAGAAGAGTAGCGCGATGGCCGACCTTGATGCACACACAAAAAAGCTCGCGACTTATCTTGAACGCTTTAAGCAATCTGGCGTTATGAATCATATTGCGGGCGAAAGCTGTCCAGCAAAATCTGGCGAAACATTTGAGAATATTTCACCCGTTGATGAAGCTTATATTTGTGATGTCGCAAAAGGTGGTAGCGCAGATATTGATGCGGCGGCCAAAGCTGCAAAAGCTGCCTTTCCTGCATGGCGTGACATGGGTGGTGCAGAGCGTAAGAAAATTCTCCATGCGATTGCAGATGGCATAGTCGCGCGGGCTGATGAAATTGCACTATGCGAATGTTGGGACACGGGCCAGGCGTTTCGTTTCATGTCAAAGGCTGCATTACGCGGCGCAGAAAACTTCAGGTTCTTCGCAGACCGTGCGCCCTCAGCACGAGATGGGCAAACGTTACCGTCAGCGACGCTCATTAACATGACGACCCGGGTGCCGATTGGTCCGGTTGGTATCATCACGCCTTGGAATACGCCGTTTATGTTGTCGACATGGAAGATTGCGCCAGCGCTTGCGGCTGGGTGTACGGTTGTGCATAAGCCTGCGGAACTCTCACCGATCACCGCAAAAATTCTGCTTGAAATTGCGGAAGAGGCCGGTCTGCCAAAAGGCGTGTGGAATCTGGTGAATGGCTTTGGTGAAGATGCGGGCCGTGCGCTCACCGAACATCCTGACATCAAGGCGATTGCTTTTGTGGGCGAGAGTAAAACCGGTTCCATGATTATGAAACAGGGGGCTGATACATTAAAGCGAGTGCATTTCGAACTTGGTGGTAAGAACCCCGTGATTATCTTTGATGATGCGAATTTGGATCGGGCGCTCGACGCTGCAATTTTCATGATTTATTCGCTGAACGGAGAACGGTGTACGTCTTCCTCACGTCTTCTTATTCAGGACACGGTTGCGGACGAGTTTTTGGAAAAGCTTGCAGCGCGCGTCAACAAAATCAAGATTGGCAATCCGCTTGATCCACAAACCGAACTTGGCCCCCTAATCAGCAAAGAGCATTTTGATAAAGTGTCCTCATATTTTGATATTGCAAAAGAGGATGGCGCAACCATCTCTGCAGGCGGTAAGCGTGAAGGTGATCAGGGTTTCTTCGTCAAGCCAACGCTCTTTACTGGCGCCAATACGGGTATGAGAATTTCGCAAGAAGAGATTTTTGGTCCGGTCCTCACCGCTATTTCCTTTAAGGATGAGGCGGAAGCTCTAAAAATTGCCAATGATGTCGAGTACGGTCTTACAGGTTATGTTTGGACCAATGATCTCACACGCGCGCTTCGCTTTACGGACAAGCTTGAAGCGGGCATGGTCTGGGTGAATTCAGAAAATGTGCGTCACTTGCCAACACCCTTTGGCGGCGTAAAAGCGTCCGGCATTGGGCGCGATGGTGGTGATTGGTCATTTGAGTTTTACATGGAACAAAAACATGTTGGACTCGCGACCGGATATCATAAAATCCCGCAGCTTGGCGCGTGAGGAGAAAATTATGCCTGTACCAGCCCCTAATCTTTATCCTGATGTTAACATTGTCCGGCTCAGTCATGTCTGTCTCAACGTTTCGGACCTTCAAGCATCGAAGAAATTTTACTGTGATATTTTAGGCCTTCAAGTCTCTGAAGAAACGGATAGTCATATTTACCTGCGAGCCATGGAAGAGCGCGGTCATCATTGTGTTGTGCTACAAAAATCCGATGTGCCCGGAACCGTTGAGGTGATGGGATTTAAAACCTACTCGGAAGAAGATCTCGACAAGGCTGAGGCGTGGTTTCAGGCTAAGGGGCGTGAGACGCAATGGGTGGAACGAGCGCATCAGGGACGTACCTTGCTCACGTCTGATAATTTAGGCATGCCGCTTGAGTTTTATCACACGATGGAAAAGCTTCCTTCCATTCATCAAAAGTATGAACTTTATCGCGGCGTGAAGCCATTGCGCATCGATCATTTCAACTGTTTCTCGACCAATGTGGATGAGAGCGTTGCGTTTTATAATGAACTTGGGTTTCGCGTTACGGAATATACGGAAGATGAAGAATCTAAGAAACTCTGGGCTGCATGGATGCATCGCAAGGGCGGCGTCCATGATGTTGCCTTCACAAACGGGAAGGGGCCGCGTCTTCATCACCTCGCATTTTGGGTTCCAACGCCGCTCAATATTATCGACTTACTCGACTTAATGTCGACAACTGGTTACCTCGCAAATATTGAACGTGGACCGGGACGTCACGGTATATCAAATGCGTTTTTCCTATATATCCGTGATCCGGATGGCCACCGTATCGAGATTTATTGTTCGGACTATCAAACGGTAGATCCAGACCTTGAACCCATTAAATGGGATTTAAAAGACCCGCAGCGCCAAACCCTTTGGGGTGCGCCTGCACCTAAAAGCTGGTTTGAGGAAGGCTCTCAATTTGTGGACGTGGATGTGGAAGAGCCACAGCTTAAAGCAACGCCAATCGTTGCGCCTTAGGCCTTGATGATGAACTGGGAGGAATACGCAAAATACGCGAAAGAGATAGCTGATTGGGGCGCAGACTATCATCGCAACTTGCGTGACTTGCCAGTGCGTGCGCCAACCAAGCCTGGTGAGATTGCAGCACAAATTGCGGTTACACCGCCGGAACAGGCTGAGTCGATGGACACTATTCTGGCCGAGTTTCAGGAAAAAATTATGCCAGGCATGACCCATTGGCAGCACCCAAGTTTCTTTGCCTATTTTCCAGCGAATAATTCGCCACCATCTGCCTTGGCAGAGATGGTGGTAAACACGATGGCTGCGCAATGCATGTTGTGGCAGACGTCACCAGCTGCGACTGAGCTAGAAGAAGTTATGGTCGATTGGTTGCGTCAGGCGCTTGGTTTGCCGAATGGCTTTAAGGGCGTCATTCAGGATAGTGCTTCCTCGGCCACGCTCTCTGCAGTGCTTACCATGCGTGAGAGTGCCACAAATTGGAGCGGTAATCGCGAAGGTCTGTCGGGCAAGGGAAGTTTGCGCATTTACTGCTCGGATCAGGTGCATTCATCGATTGATCGGGCCTGCTGGATTGCAGGCATTGGACAAGAGAACCTTGTGAAAATTCCAGCGACAGAAGAAGGTTTTGGCCTAAACGCGCAACAGCTTCAGCAGGCGATTGAGAAAGATCGGAAGGCAGGGCATGTGCCGGCCGGTATTATTGCCGTCACGGGTGCAACAGGCGTTGGCGCTTGGGATAATCTTGATGCCATTGGAGAAGTCGCTCGCGAGCAAAATCTCTATACCCATCTCGATGCAGCATGGGCGGGTTCTGCCATGATTTGTCCTGAATTTCGCGATCAGTTTTGGCGCGGTGTGGAAACCATGGACAGTATTGTCTTCAACCCGCATAAGTGGTTGGGCGCACAGTTTGATTGTTCAATTCAATTTTTACGCGACCCACAGGCTCAATTGAACACGTTGAAGATTGAGCCGGAATATCTCAAGACAAGTGGACAATCCGTTACTAATTTTTCAGAATGGACTGTCCCGCTTGGTCGGCGTTTTCGTGCATTGAAATTATGGTTTGTGATCCGCGCTTACGGATTGGAAGCGTTGCGTGAACGCATTCGCAATCATATTATCTGGGCAGGAGAAGTATGCGAAGAAATTCGCGGCCTTGAAGATTTTGAAATCGTGACCGAACCAATTTTGAGCTTGTTTAGTTTCCGCTGTACGAGGGATGATGAGACGCAACAAAAGCTTGTTGATGCGATTAATGACGATGGTAGAATTTATCTGACACAGGGCAGTCATGAGGGGCGGAAGATGATCCGCTTTCAGGTCGGTCAGTTTGATACAAAAAGAGACGATGTGCTGGCTGCTGCCAGTGTTATTCACGAAATTTGGAAAGAGATGAAATGAAATTTGCAAGCTACTCAGTAAATGGTGAAGCCTTCTATGGTGCAGTGACCGATGATGGCATGATCGCGCTCAATGATGCATTCCCGCAATGGCCGACCCTACGTGACGTAATTGCGGATGGAAGTTTGGACGCGCTTGCGGAAGTCGCTGCTCAGAAGTCAGTCACCCATACTGATTTTGATTTTGAAATTCCTATTCCCAATCCGGGTAAGATCATTTGTGTGGGGGTGAATTTTCCTGATCGAAATGCCGAATATAAAGACGGTTCTGAGCTTCCTCAATATATGTCACTCTTCCCGCGTTTTCCTTCTTCCTTCACGGGACATGATCGTCCGCTCATCCGCCCACCGGAAAGTGAGAAACTTGACTATGAAGGGGAGGTGGCAATTGTCATTGGCAAAGGCGGACGTCGTATCAAACCCGAAGATGCTTATGATCACATTGCAGCACTTACCCTCTGCAATGAGGGGACTATTCGGGACTGGGTGCGCCATGCGAAGTTCAACGTTACGCAAGGCAAGAATTGGGATAAGTCTGGCGCCATAGGGCCATGGCTTGTGCCATTCACGGACTCTGCGCAATTGGATGATGCCCGAATTATTACACGGGTGAACGGTGAGGTTCGTCAAGACGATACGCTCGACCGGATGATGTTTCCAATTCGAAAAGAGATTGAATATATCTCGACATTCACAACGCTTGCACCAGGCGACATTATCATAACCGGCACACCGACCGGGGCAGGAGCGAGGCTTGATCCACCGCAATTCTTAAAGCCCGGTGATGTTGTTGAGGTGGAAGTTGAAGGCATTGGAGTTTTGCACAATACGATTGAGGATGAAGCATGACGTCTGAAGAACACGCAAAAGCTGCGGCCGACTTGTTGGCAGCGGAATATTCCCTAACGCAAATTGGTTTGTTAAGTCTACAATATCCCGACATCACAATGGACGATGCCTATGCGATCCAGAACGAAATTTATACGCAAAAACTGGCGCAGGGCCGTAGCGTTATCGGTTGGAAAATCGGATTGACATCTAAGGCGATGCAGAGCGCGTTGAACATCGATATTCCCGATAGCGGTATTCTTTTTGATGACATGGTGTTTCAACATGGTGACACAGTGCCAAAGGGACGGTTTATTCAACCGCGCATTGAAGCAGAAATTGCTTTCGTGATGAAAGCGCCGCTTGGTGGTGAGAACATTACGCGCGCAGATGTTGTCGCGGCGACAGATTATGTGGCACCTTCCATCGAGATATTGGATACGCGCATTTTACGAGTAGACCCGGAGACGGGCAAGACGCGTAATATTTGCGATACGATTTCAGACAATGCGGCGAATGCGGGCATTGTGCTGGGTGCAGAAAAGCATGCCATAGATGCCCATGATTTACGCTGGGTGGGTGCGATGGCGTTTGCTAATGGAGAGATTGAAGAAACGGGACTTGGCGCTGGTGTGCTCAATGATCCGGTGGAAAGTGTCGTCTGGCTTGCCCGGCGCATGGCGCAATATAATCAGCAGATTGAAGCGGGGCAGGTAATTCTTTCGGGAAGTTTTATTCGCCCGATTGAGTGTCCTGCAGGGACGAAAATTCACACAGATTTCGGCCCGTTCGGAACAGTTGATATCAATTTTGAATAAGCGTTAAATAAACGGCAGATAATAGTCGCGAAC
>CAZXZQ010000138.1:0-7289 GCA_964645215.1 uncultured Rhizobiaceae bacterium
ATTCGATTTCCGCTTCCGCTAATGCGGTACGTTCAACCACCGACCACATGATCGGTTTTGAACCACGATAAAGCTGGCCGGATTTGGCAAATTTCATTAGCTCAGAGGCAATCTTTGCTTCCGCCTTGAAATTCATCGTCTTGTATGGCGTTTCGAAATCACCCTCTACACCAAGACGACGGAACTCGTCTGTTTGCACACCAATCCAGTGATCGGCAAAATCGCGACACTCTTTACGAAATTCATTGATCGGCACTTCGTCTTTGTCTTTGCCCTTGGCGCGGTATTGCTCTTCGATCTTCCATTCAATCGGCAGGCCGTGACAATCCCAACCCGGAACGTAGTTGGAATCAAACCCGCGCATCTGGAACGAACGCGTAATCATGTCCTTCAAAATCTTATTAAGCGCATGGCCGATGTGGAGATTGCCATTTGCGTATGGCGGACCATCATGCAGCACATATTTCGGGCGGCCTTTAGATTGCTCGCGCAGTTTTTTGTAAAGCGCCATCTTATCCCACATAGCAATAAGCTCAGGTTCTTTCTTCGGCAGCCCCGCACGCATTGGGAATTCAGTTTTTGGTAGGTTGAGGGTCTGCGAATAATCGCGTTCGGATTTGGTTTCTTCAGTCATTGAATTATACCTATTGTCCAGCTTGGCTGGGTAAAAATCTTATTGGAGAGCTACTTTTTAAAAAGGCAAGAGCTAGCCTTTCCCGGAACTTCTTCTAGCCGAAGTCCGGGCCAGTAATTCGTATAATAATGCTTATATGCGCGTTATATTTCATGAGAAGCTTCTTAGCTGATTTTCTAGGCAAAGATCAACAGGGAACTATCTCGGCAGCAGCCCCTGTTCTGGTCCGAAAGTTGCAAGAACAGCTTTTGCTTCGGCACTATCCTTATCCATCTGAGCAATAAGCGCTTCTGCACTATCGAATTTTTCTTCTCCGCGAAGATACGCATAAAGATAAACAGTGATATTCTGTCCGTATAAATCACCAGAAAAATCAAACAGAAAACTTTCTAATAATGCTTCGCCATTATCGAAGGTTGGTCGACGCCCATAGCTTGCAACGCCATCATTGATTGTTCCATCTTCAAGCTTTACGCGCACTGCATATATGCCGTGTTTCAAGGTTGCTTCTTGAGGCAAGGATAGGTTCGCCGTTGGGTAACCAAGTGTACGCCCTAATTGTGCACCTTTAATCACCTCACCTCCGGCACGAAATGCAAAGCCAAGCAAACCATTGGCTTCTGCCAAATCGCCTTGTGCCAAACATTCGCGAATGCGCGTTGAGGAAACAACTTCTCCGCCTTCATCACTAAAGGCTTTTACAATTGATGCTTTAAACCCAAGTTCCGCGCCGCTTGTTTCAAGAAATTGCGGGCTACCTTCCCGCCCTTTGCCAAAATGAAAATCATAACCGGTCACAACATGGCTAGCGCCAAGTTTTTCTAGCAAGGTTTTTTGAACAAAATCAGCTGCAGGCGTAGAGGAAAAATTTGCATCAAACCCATGTTCCACCACACAATCAAAACCTAAGCTTTCTAAAAGAGATGCTTTTTCAACGGCGGGTGTAAGACGATAAGTTGGCGCGTCCGGTTTAAAAAATGTTTTTGGATGTGGCTCAAAGGTTAGAACGGTTGCGGGAATAGATTGAGCTTTTGCAATCTTCACCGCCTCGCACAAGACAGATTGATGCCCACGGTGCACACCGTCAAAATTACCAATGGCAACCACCCCACCCTTTAGGCTTTTGGGAAATTCATCAGGATTTTGAATGCGAGAAAAATTCATCTACCAAACGAGCTCTTTAATCCAATGAGCCGGTTGCGCATTATTGTCTTTAAGAAACGCTTGCAACTTTTCATCATCAACCGTGCCATTTTGCGTGTAATCTGCGGCATGTATGCCATTTGTAATAAATAGCGTATCGATATCGTTGTTGGCACCACCCTTGATGTCTGTTGGCAGGCCATCGCCAACCGCAAGGATGCGTGATTTATCAAACTTCTTGCCTGATAATTTTTCTGCGCGCGCAATGGCTTCGGTATAAATTGGGCTATAGGGTTTGCCGACAATTTTGGTTTCACCACCCAGCTTGTCATATTCACGCGCTAAAGCACCCGCACACCAAAGCATCTTGTCCACCACTTCTACGATGATGTCCGGGTTGGCACAAATAAACGGCAAGTCGTTGGAGATATATTCCTTAAAACGCTCAATATATTCTTCCGGGTGCTCGTTATAATCATCAAACAGGCCAGTGCATACAATACCTTTGGCTTCATCTGGTTCTGCAAAACTCACATCCAGGCCTTCATAAATTGCGTAATCGCGCTCTGGCCCAATGTGGTATACCGCGCCATCGATTTGCGTAATTAATGCGCGGGTAACGTCGCCAGACGTCACGAGATCATCAAACACGCCATCTGGGCAATTCATGTTGGCAAGCTGTTTAAGAACTGGGCCTTGCGGGCGCGGCGCATTGGTAATCATGACCACTGTCTGGCCTGCTTCCCGCGCCCTCACGAGTGCATTGGCAGTGTCCATCCAGATCGCTTTGCCATTATGCAACACTCCCCAAACATCGCATAAAATACAGTCATAGCGGTCTGTTAATTTACTTAAACCAGCAACATGAGGCGTAACATTCATCGTAAGATTTTTCCAAGAATTTTGTTAGCCTCACATCGCATATGTGGCCCGCGTTAACAATGATTGATTACCATAAATTAGCAATCAACTTTCAAAACCCGCAATAAGACGGCATAGTAACTATATTGGCGCCCATTAGTATGGTTAGTATGTTAAAGAGTAGCGTAAAATTTCTATCTAAATTACTGATATTGCCCATTGCAATGATTGCTTTGAGTAGCTTGCTGCATTTTTATTATGGCTATGACCTGATCACGAGTGCGCAGATTGCAATTGCTGCAGTTGGCTTTCTGGCTATTATGTGGATTTGGGCGTCCCAGATTTTTCAGAGATCAATGATTGAGAAGCTTAGCCAAGGCATACACGATCATGAGACAAGCATTGTTAAACGCATTAATACAATTTCTGCGAACACAGCTAACGTGAAAGACGTTGAAAAGCTAGAAAAGCAGGTTGCCTACGTTAAAAAAAATCTGAGTACGCTTGAGAATGGCAGTCGTGTCATCAGCGCTGATGACATTAACAGCCCGAGAATTGAAACACACACTCGAACTAAGGCTATTCAATCAGATGATGCTAAAGTTATTCCATTAGAGGCTGCAAAGCGAAAACTAGAAAAACAATCTAACCAAGATAATTTACATTACTCTGAAACCGAGATTAGCGACCTGATCGAAGATGGGCGTGTTTATGTCCACCTTCAACCTAAAGTCTTTTTGCTTGATAATTCCGTTTGCGGCTTTGAGGTTTTAGCGCGGCTTAAAGATAGTAACGATCGCCTAATCCCTGCATGCCAATTTATCCGCGCAATCAAGAACCCAAGAATCATTGGTGATCTGGACATTCAAGTTTTGGAAAAAACCATTGAGCTGCTACGCACCCTTAGACGTAAAGGCCAAAAACCGGTTATGCATGTGAACCTTTCAGCGCATAGTTTTTCCAATCAAGAAGCTTTTGATAGGGTTTTGAAAAAGCTTAGCTCAAATAAATCGCTTAAAACTTCGCTTATATTAGAAGTCGCTGAAAAAGATTTCTCAACCATCATCAGCAAACACAGCAGTCGCATCAATAAGGTAATGAAAACTGGCTTCCGCTTTTGTGTAGACAATTGCCAGAGCGGTGAAAATATAATCAAGTATATGAAGAGCGGCGTCATAAGCGCTGTTAAAATCAATGCGAATACATTTCATGAGCTTGATTATTGGGCGTCACTTGATAGTGAAACTAATCTTACGACGCAGGCAAAAGAAAATGGTATAAAGCTTGTCATTACACATGTTGAAAAGAAGCGTCAGGTGATCCAACTTATCGACAGTAACGTTGAGATTGCACAAGGCTTCTTGTTCAGCGAGCCCAAGCCACCGGCGAGCGGTCGCAAGCCTAAAAAGGCTTCAATGCCTCAAGCCAAAGCGGTTAGGCGTTAACCATCCGGTTTTGTTTGCCGCAAAATGCTTGACATATCGGCTAACCATCCTTATCTACCCTCAGTTGGCACTCTCAAGACTAGAGTGCTAATATAGTAACAAACGTTAATTGCGCGCTCATGCGCTCTAAACACATATTGGGTAAAAATCATGGCAAAAATGAAATTCCGTCCATTGCACGACCGCGTTGTGGTTCGTCGCGTGGATTCTGAAGAAAAAACAGCTGGCGGCATTATTCTTCCAGACACTGCACAAGAAAAGCCTTCTGAAGGCGAAATCGTTGCAGTTGGCTCAGGCGGACGTGACGAAAGCGGCAAGCTTGTTCCACTAGACGTGAAAAAAGGCGAAATTGTTCTGTTTGGCAAATGGTCAGGAACAGAAGTACGGATCAATGGTGAAGACCTATTGATCATGAAAGAATCCGACATTATGGGTGTAATGGCCTAACCGCCTCTCCTCGTAATTTAATTTGTAATTTGTAAAGCTACTAAATGTAGCGAAGAAGGAGCTTAAAATGGCTGCTAAAGAAGTAAAATTCGGCACGGATGCCCGTGAAAAAATGCTTCGCGGTGTAGACACACTAGCGAATGCAGTAAAAGTAACACTTGGCCCAAAAGGTCGTAACGTTGTTTTAGACAAAGCCTTTGGCGCACCACGCATCACCAAAGATGGCGTTTCTGTTGCTAAAGAAATCGAGCTTGAAGACAAGTTTGAAAACATGGGCGCACAAATGGTGCGTGAAGTTGCATCTAAAACAAATGATGTTGCTGGTGACGGTACAACAACTGCAACAGTGCTTGCACAATCAATTGTTAAAGAAGGCGCAAAAGCAGTTGCTGCGGGCATGAACCCAATGGACCTTAAGCGTGGCATCGACACTGCGGTTGAAGAAGTGATTGCTGACCTTGTTAAAAAAGCAAAGAAAATCAAAACTTCTGAAGAAGTTGCTCAAGTGGGAACAATCTCTGCAAATGGCGAAACCCAAATTGGCGAAGACATTGCACACGCAATGCAAAAAGTTGGCAATGAAGGCGTTATCACTGTTGAAGAAGCAAAGACTGCTGAAACAGAGCTTGAAGTTGTTGAAGGCATGCAGTTTGACCGCGGCTACCTTTCACCTTACTTCGTAACTAACCCTGAAAAAATGATCGCGGATCTTGAAGACCCATACATTCTTCTTCATGAGAAAAAGCTTTCAAACCTACAGGCAATGTTGCCAATCCTTGAATCAGTTGTTCAATCTTCACGCCCACTGCTTATCATTGCAGAAGACGTTGAAGGTGAAGCACTTGCAACACTTGTTGTGAACAAGCTTCGTGGTGGCCTTAAAATCGCTGCGGTTAAAGCACCTGGTTTTGGTGACCGTCGTAAAGCAATGCTTGAAGACATCGCTATCCTAACGGGTGGTCAAGTTGTTTCAGAAGATCTTGGCATCAAGCTTGAAAACGTTTCTCTTGATATGCTTGGCACTGCGAAAAAAGTGAACATCTCAAAAGAGAACACTGTGATCGTTGATGGCGCTGGCAAGAAAAAAGAAATCGAAGGCCGCGTAAACCAAATCAAGGCTCAAGTTGAAGAAACTTCTTCAGACTATGACCGTGAGAAACTTCAAGAGCGTCTTGCTAAACTTGCAGGCGGTGTTGCTGTTATCCGTGTTGGTGGTGCAACTGAAATTGAAGTTAAAGAAAAGAAAGACCGCGTTGACGATGCACTAAATGCAACACGTGCGGCTGTTGAAGAAGGCATTGTCCCTGGTGGCGGTGTTGCACTTCTTCGTGCTTCACATGCAGTTTCTGCAACTGGCGCAAATGCTGACCAAGATGCAGGCATCAACATTGTTCGCCGTGCGCTTCAAGCCCCTATTCGCCAGATCGCTGAAAATGCGGGCGATGAAGGTTCAATCGTTGTGGGCAAAATCCTTGACGAAAAGAAAGCTTCTTTCGGTTACAACGCACAAACTGGTGACTATGGCGACATGATCTCAATGGGTATTATCGACCCTGTGAAAGTGGTTCGTCATGCACTTCAAGACGCTGCATCTGTTGCATCATTGTTGATCACAACAGAAGCAATGGTTGCTGATGCTCCTGCTAAAGAAGGCGCTGGCGGCCCACCTGCTGGCATGCCTGACATGGGCGGCATGGGCGGCATGATGTAAGAATTGGCTTCGCCAATTCTTAGATAGCGGACCTATCAAAGTCTATTGAGAAGGCCAGTTGAAAGACTGGCCTTTTTCATTTTTCAAAGCCCATGATTCTTATTATGTACATGTTTTAAAAATGAACATCTAATGATACTAATAAATTATGGGTTGTGAATATGTAATTTATATCGACGAAGCAGGCGATGATGGCTTAGGCAAATTACGCAATGCAAACGGTTCTGGACAATCACGATGGTTTGCTGTTGGGGCTTGCTGCGTTAGATATTCAAATGATCAAAATCTTGTAAAATGGCGTGACGAAATTGCAAATAACTTTGCAAACAGACAAAGTAGAGATATTCATTTTAAACATCTTAAGCATGATCAAAGAAGATATGCTTGTAGAATTTTGGGTCGAAAGCCAGTTAGAATTGCAGCAGCAATTTCGAATAAAGTTACTTTACTGGATCTACCACCAGACAGATTGCAAACTTATAAGCGCAAAAATCACCTTCATAATTATTTAACCCGCTGGTTATTAGAACGCATCTCGGCTGCATTAAAACAAGACTCAATTAAATATGGGCTTACAAATTCAAGTGCAAAGATAATTTTTTCTAGACGAGGCGGTATGAATTACACAGAATTTCGAGAATATTTGACTTTAATCAAAGAAAACAAAGAAGTCATAAACTCACCAGGTAAAATTGATTGGGACGTTATAGATCCAGATAATATTCAGGCAATGGATCATGACAAACGTGCAGGATTGCAACTTGCTGATATCGCAACTAGTGCAATATTTAAGGCTGTTGAACCAAATAGATTTGAGGTTTGTGAAAGTTCCTATGCAAATGAATTGCGTAACGTAATTTTTAAGCATCCTGTCAATAAAAGTGCACTAGATTATGGGATAATACATATCCCTAGAATTAAACAAAATACGCCACTTAATGCTGAACAAAAAGCATTCTTTAATAGTTGGAAATAAAAAGAGTGGGCCCCCAGTTTCTGTACCACACTGCTAAGAGTGCTGCGGAAATTAATCCACTCGAAATTATTC
>CAZXZQ010000139.1:0-7263 GCA_964645215.1 uncultured Rhizobiaceae bacterium
TTCCGATCTAGAGGGGCTTTGTATCGGGCAGTCATGGGACAATGATGTTCGCATCATTCTTTTTGTGCGGCTTGCAGATGGTCTCGCCCTAAATGATGAACTGATTACTAAAATTCGTCTACAAATTAAGACAGGTGCTTCACCACGACATGTGCCAGCAAAAGTTATTCAGGTGGCGGATATTCCGCGTACCAAATCTGGAAAGATTACCGAATTAGCAGTTCGTGATATTGTTCATGGGCGTCAAGTCAAGAACAGGGAGGCGCTTGCAAATCCGGAAGCCCTTGATTTATTTGATAATTTACAAGAATTGGCAAGCTGAAGATAGTTAACAAAGTGTGACGCAAAAATTAACTGTGTAAGCAACAGACCCCCTAATCATTAAAATGATAAGGTTCAAATTAAGGGTTTGGTAATGTTTAAAGCGCATTATCAAGTTAACAAAAGACTAAGTGAAGGTTTACTTAATCTTTTCGAACGTGCAATGCTCTCACACGATATCTCAAGGCTTCGGTTTTACCGGAGCCTTTTTTTTGTGAGACGTTTTGGGGGAGAATGACAAAAAGCAAATTCCAAGGCATTTGTGGTCTTCTATGTGTCGGTTCCAAGTGTCGGGTTTCCAAATGCCTAAAGCGGCGGCCGCTTCGGCAAGTTTCTCTGTGAAAAACGTACTCTCTTTTCGGTCGTTAGAAAGCGATAACTCGGAAAGACGAAGTGTCTTCTTACCTAAGATTTCCAGCATGGTATTGTTGGAGCAATAGTGAAAAACAAGATGTTGGTTTTCTTTAATAACTGACAATGCATACCCTCAACAATCAAGATAAACGTTACAACACACTTTTACATCACTAACAACCTGAGGTGAAATGCAATCTCAGCGGTAGAAGCATATTTTAATGGGAGCAATGGCTTGAAGTTGCAAATGGATAGAGGTGCTCTATTTCTTCTTTCGCAAGGGTAGAGGTGAACTTTGAGACAACACACGCCGCAAGGATAGAGTAAATGCTTTTTCGTGCAGACTTAATCCGCTAGCACACGCTGATTGGGGAAATTTACATTCGCGATCGTGCCGCTATCAGGTTCGCTTTCGATGGAGAAATGCGCGCGGTTAGCTTCGACAAGCGCTTTGGTGAGCGGGAGGCCGAGACCGGTGCCTGCTTGTTTTTCTTCGCTAACCTTATGCACTTGCTGGAATGGTTTCATAGCATCAATCAATTCGCTGTCCGTCATGCCCTTGCCGGTATCGCGCACGCGCAATGCAACTTCGCCAGAGTTTTCATAAACCGTTGAAACAATAACTTGGCTGTTTTGGTCAGAAAATTTGATGGCATTTGAAACCAGGTTCAAAATGATCTGCCGCATTGACCTTGTGTCTGCCACAACTTTCGGCACGGCTCTTGAGAGCGAGGTACGAATGATAATACGATTGCTGTTGGCCTGCGGCTGTAATAACGCAACGCTCTCGGCAACAATTTGATTTAGATCAACGGCTTCGAATGAAAGTTCAAGCTTGCCTGCTTCAATTTTTGAAAGATCAAGGAGATCATTTACAAGTTCCAACACATGCGAGCCGGAACGATTAATATCGCGCAAATATTCACGGTAGCGTTGATTGTTAATCGGGCCAAACCGCTCTTCCAGCATGACATCTGAAAACCCAATAATTGCATTTAAAGGCGTGCGAATTTCATGGCTGACATGGGCGAGAAATTCTGACTTTTGCTCATTCGCATCTTCCGCATTGCGGCGTGCGTTTATGAGTTCTTCTTCTGCAATTTTCCATTCTGTCATGTCGCGCAACATGACACACAGCTTAGAAGAGGATTGCATTTCAGTGATTGTCAGGAAGATAGGAATTGTGCCACCTTGAGCTTCAATGCCGATAACCTCGCGGCCGTCATTGAGAAGCGTTTCAACGCCTGGGGTGGCAATGGCTTCCATGTATTCGCTGATTACTTCTTTGCTTTCATCTGCAAATAATTCCCAGATAAACTGGTCTTGAATATCTTCATAAGCGCAGCCAAAAAGCACTTCAGCTGAAGCATTGACAGAAATGATATTGCCGCCTTTTTCTGTTAGGATAATACCATCACTTGCGGTATCGAGAATGGATTGAATTTCAGTGGATTTTGAAATTTCTAATGCAGGTGTTTGTTGGATGATGACTTCATTTTTGGCTGCAAATGAAAGCATCAAAGCCTTGTCACCAGACCAAGGCACGGTTTGCAAAATTGGTTTGATGCTCGAACGTGTACCATCTTTGCGAATAAGATATTGCATGCCAGGTTCGATGTCATCTTCAAGGCCAGGGTTAAGAATGGTGTCGATGCCGCCCGCATTTGCTAAGTCTTTAAGTGTTTCGTAGCCGGTGATTTCCAACATCTCACGGTTGGCGTATAGTGTTTCATCTGTTCTATAAACAAGCACGGCTATGGGCAGGTTTTCCATCAAGCTTGTGTCTAGATGGCCGTTTGGGGTTCGGCGGTTAGGCTTGCTTAACTGTTCAGCTGTTTCGCTCGCTTCACTTTTTTCATTTGCATCTCTGGGATTGTTTCCACCCAATCTGCGACGGATATCTTCCAGCGCGCGATTTTCTTTTTCACTTAATGTGTTTGGATGCGTTTGCGTGGTTTTTGGAACCAATCTTACAATGTTCGAACGACCACTTGGAGCTGACTTTTCATCTTCATCATTTTGTTGAATTCTGATTTCAGGCTCATCAGTATTTTCATCAATGTCTGGCGTGTTGTCTTTAGGTGGTTCTATCGAAACGAGCGCAAGGCCGGTCTCGTCAGGGTCAAGCACCGTGTCTTCGCTTCTGATAATGCCAAAGCCTCTAAAGCCTTGGAAGCTGCGTGTGGAATCAAAAACAGGTAAGGCGGCAAGATCAACAGGAACAACTAAATCTGTGCCTTGAATAGGCCAAAGAACAGTCTTTCCGGACCAAGTATCTTCTTTAGAGAGTAAATTGGCAATTTCGCCATTATTGTCAAAACCAAAAACAGTTGCGATGTCTGTCCATTTTCGCCCAACAATTGCAGCAGCATTTGGCCCAACGGTTTGTGCTAGCTCTGGTGAGACAGATGTAAACACGCATGAAGGATCTGCAACCCACGCAAACCTAGTTGTGTTCTCTTCCTTTTCAAAGCTGAACGAAGATTGTTGTGTGTCGCTGTCATCATTCGCTTGGTCTTTGTTTTCATCTGTTTGGGAAGAAGCCTCTGTCTCTGTTTCAGACAGTTTTTCAAGTGAGATGGAGCTTTCCGTTAAAATCCTATGCTCATCTTCTCGTTCTGTTTCAGGTTCTTGCGGTTCTTCAGTTACTATCTCTTCTGAAGCTTCTTCGAAGGCGAGAGGCGTTTCGACTTCTTCTTTGTCTACAACCTTTTCATCATCATGGGCTTCATCCAGCAGTGGCACGTCTACAGAGTCAGCATCAAATGCATCATCAGCAATTGGGTTGGCGCGCGCAAGCACGATAAGGCTTCGGCCAGGATTGCTTTGAAATTTTGCAAGCCCTGCAATGACCATTTCACCAGTATGCGCTTCAATCGGGCGTTTTATGAGCTGATCGCTCTCTTGGTTTAATTCTTGCACAATTTTTTCCAGCACATCATCTGATGGGCCGATGTCATTGAACTCAGAAGATGCAGATATTACCAAGCCGTGGTCGTCTAAAATTGCAGATGCATCTGCAAAGCCTTCAAGGCTTTTTACGGTGTTATTCGCCAGAATATGCTCGGCAATTTTTTCATCTGCCTCATCATTTAGGTTTTGCACCAGATATGCTTCTGCATCATTAGGTAGCGTAATGTGGCTAATTTCAAATTGCAGCAGAACAGAGTGTTCATCACGTGACAGACGGAAGCCACGAATAATACGCCCACGTTCTGACATTTGTGCAATTGCACCACTTAATTGTCGAGTGAAAGACTGGCTCTCATTTAAAGATGCTGCCAGCAATTGCACAACGCCTGTACCACCAAAAAGGCGCGCTCCTGCTGCGTTTGCCCAAAGAATTGCGCTTAGGTCTTGTTTTATCAGAACAACCGGGGCGTGCGACAGAATGTGCTCGGAAATTTCCGGCAATACTGAAAGATCTAAATATGAATGATCCTGCCCTTGCATTTTTTTCCTGATACTCACTAACAACTCATGCCTCAAATTTGAGGCCATTCGGGAAATTTAAATTTAACTCTTTGTTAATAACTGTAATGTGACCTTGGGTCCAGAATATATGAGCTGATATCCGGAATGGTTGCATTCAAGGTTAATTTATAAATCAGTCAGTAAAAGCCGAAAACATTTGAATTATAGCTTGCAAAATCTGATCTATAACTTTATTTGATCATTGATGGTTTACGCGGTTGTAGCTCAGTTGGTTAGAGCGCTTGCTTGTGGCGCAAGAGGCCGGTGGTTCGATTCCTCCCAACCGTACCATTAATTTCACCTACGTTAATAAAAAGGCCGCCCTTGGGCAGCCTTTAATATTTTTATAGGTATACGAAGATTTACCCTTCCGGGTTCCAGCCACCAATTGCTTTGATTTCTAGAAACTCTTCCATGCCCCATTCGCCGCCTTCGCGGCCGTTGCCTGATTGTTTATAGCCGCCAAATGGAGAGCCTGCAGAACGTGCCATGCCGTTCATGTCAATCATGCCTGAACGCAATTGACGTGCGACACGATTAGCTTTTTCAGCATCTGATGTCTGAACATAATTGGTAAGACCGTAATCAGTATCATTGGCGATTTCGATTGCTTCTTCTTCTGTATCAAATGGCATCATTGAAAGTACAGGCCCGAAGATTTCTTCACGCATGATGCGCATGTCATTGTTACAATCAGCAAAGACAGTTGGCCGTACGAAGTAACCACGGTTCATACCTTCTGGGCGCCCCATGCCGCCAGCAACCAATGTTGCTTTGTCTTCTTTGATGCCAACCTCGATAAGGCCTTGAACCTTGTCGAATTGCATTTCGCTTACAAGCGGACCAATATGGCGGCCTTCTTTTGAAGCCAGATCAACGGCTGTGGCTTCGGCTGCTGCTTTTGCTTCTTCTACTGCTTGATCGTATCTGGAACGCTCCACCAACATGCGTGTAGGGGCGTTGCACGATTGGCCGGTATTGTTGAAGCAGCGTATGACGCCGCTTTTAACAGCCTTTTCATCTGCGTCAGCAAAAACAATGTTTGCACCCTTGCCGCCAAGTTCGAGGCTTACGCGTTTTAGAGTGTCTGCTGCGTTTTTGGTAATTGCAGTGCCCGCGCGTGTTGAACCGGTGAAGGATACCATATCAACGTCTTTATGGCCGCTCAAAGTTGTACCAACGCCCATACCATCGCCATTGACCATGTTGTAAATACCGGCTGGAACACCAGCTTCATCCAAAATTTCGGAGAACAATACGCCTGAAAGCGGAGATTGCTCGGATGGTTTAAGAATGGATGTACAGCCTGTTGCAATTGCCGGAATGACCTTCAATGCAATCTGGTTCATTGGCCAGTTCCACGGCGTGATCAAAGCACAAACACCAATTGGTTCATGGATGATACGATCATTGGGTGTATCTGCGCGCAGTTCACGCTCAAAATCATAATCTTTCAAAGCGTCTAAGAAAGCTTTGATATGGTATGAGCCTGTGCCTGACTGAGAAGTCTTTGACATGGAAATTGGCGCGCCCATTTCTTCTGAGATTGTTTGACCCATCTCGTCAGAACGTTTCATGTAAACATTAAAGATACTTTCGATCAGCTCAATGCGCTCGGCCTTGGTTGATTGACCCCATGTTTTAAACGCTGCTTTTGCTGCAGAAATTGCAGCCTCTGCATCTGCCTTGCCGCCAAGGGATATGGTTGCATATGTTTCTTCTGTTGAAGGATTGATTACTTCAAAATCTGTGCCGTCAATTGGATCGACCCACTCACCATTGATGTAAAATTTGCGCATGTTTTTCATGTTTTCACCTATAAAAATTATCTACTTTCACCCTTAAAGTGGAATAATTGTTTTTGCTACTCAAAAATGCGCGCGTTATTCAAAAAAGCTCGCACCAACGGCGCGAGCTTTAAACTCGGAGTATCTGCTATTGTAGTATTAGCTGGCTTTTTTCTTGTTTGTACGAAGTGCATCCATACGAGATTCTATCTCTGATTTTTTACGCATAAGATCAATCTCAGCAATATTTTTTGTGTTTTCAACATCTGCAATATTGGTTGTGCCGCCAGCGCCATTCATTGCACGCTCAAAAGCTGCTTCTGCGCGTTCAACACGACGCTTATCATTAGAAACAGATGATGTTGGATCAGAAGCATCCACATTAGCTTCCATCTGTGCTGCTTCAAAATGTTTAAGCTCTTCAGCCAAATACTCTTTGCGCATTTCAAGGCTTGCAAGAGATTCTTCAAGCTCGCGCTCTTGTTCTGATGCTTCAACTTCGATCTGCTTCAGCTTTTCAATCTGTGCTTCAAAGTCGATCTGACGATGGAGCGCTGCTTCTGCCAAGTCTTCACGACCTTGATCCATTGCAAATTGTGCTTTCGACTGAATTTCTTCAAGACGCTCTGAATACATGCGTTGCTGACGTACCGCTTGTAGACGTTTTGCGGTTACCGCATCACGTTCTGACTTTGCTTCATCTACAACACGATCAACTTCGCGAATTGCTTCGCGCATAACTGAAGTGCCACCAGCGCGTTCCATTGCGTCAACCGCATCTTCCACACTGCCTGAAACTAATCTTTTGACTCTGATAAAAATGGACTCACTCATTATTCTCCGCTCCTTAATATAATAGACCCACCGAGAGGGTAGTGAGGGCACCATAATTGTGAAGGTTTAAAATAACTTGAAGTAACAAGGTTAATCAATCGGTGCGTTCATAAAGTTGTTTATTAACCGTAAAGATTAGCTTGATCTTAAGTCACTATGGATAACGTTTGCGTGTTAGTTATCGTGGAGGAAAACATGGAATATGTTTTGATGGGAATTTTGGGCGCAGCAGGGTTTAGTGCCTATTCATTATATTCGGTTTATAATCGCCTTATGGCATTGGATGAGCGTTGCAATACAGCCTTTGCTGATATTGATGTATTGATGAAGCATCGCCATACTCTCATTCCTGGTCTTCTTGAGACTGTTAAGGGGTATCTTGGACATGAGAAGCAAATCTTTGATGCGTTAATTGACTCTCGCAACAGAGCGCTTGAGGCGCAGTCAAATGAAGTTAAGCTTGATGCTGAAGCACAACTTGGCCAAAACATCA
>CAZXZQ010000140.1:0-7244 GCA_964645215.1 uncultured Rhizobiaceae bacterium
AGATTATCGCCTTCAAGAACATAAAGGCTATGCAGCACTTGCCTTTGCCCGTGCCAATAAAATCGACCAATTAGTGTATGATTCAAAGAAGCCACGCTTTGGTATTATCTCTTCCGGAAAGGCATTTGAAAATGTCCGCGAAGCGCTTCGTCAATTAGGCATTGATGAAAAGGTAGCTGATGAAATTGGCTTGAAACTATACAAAGTGCGCATGCCTTGGCCATTAGAGCCGGAAGGCATTCGTCAATTCTCTGAAGGTCTGGAAGAAGTTCTCGTCGTGGAAGAACGTCGCGAGATCATCGAGCATCAAATCAAACAGCAATTGTTCAACTGGCGGGCAGATGTGCGCCCCCGCATTGTGGGTAAGTTCGACCATGAAGACAATCGTGTTTTGGGTCTCACGGAAGAAATGACAGCTGGTGTTGCCGTGCGTGCCATCTCAACTCGCCTGCTTTCGTTTGACTTACCAGAAGGCCTAGCCGCTCGCATCAAGCAAAAGCTTGCTTATTACGAGGAACGCGCTGGCATTCGTCAAAACCATGAAGCTCCGGTAACACGTACTGCCCATTTCTGCTCCGGTTGTCCGCATAACACCTCAACCAAAGTGCCAGACGGCAGCCGCGCCACAGCAGGTATTGGGTGTCACTTCATGTCGGTCTGGATGGATCGCAGTACGGCAACCTTCTCACATATGGGTGGTGAAGGCATTAGCTGGACAGGTCTTTCCCATTTCACAGATGAAGACCATGTCTTCGCAAATCTAGGTGACGGAACCTATTTCCACTCAGGCTATATGGCGATCAGACAGGCAGTCGCTTCAGGCGCAAACATCACCTATAAAGTTCTGTTCAATGACGCCGTTGCCATGACTGGCGGACAAACCCATGACGGTCCGCTTGATCCACCAACAATATCACATCAGCTAAAGTCAGAAGGTGTGAAAGAAATCTGGCTTATTTCAGATGAACCAAACCGCTATTCAAAGTCACTGCTTGCAGATGGAACACAAGTCCGCTCGCGTGAACATATTGATGAAGTTCAGCGTCATTTGCGCAAAGTAAAAGGCTGCACGGCAATCATCTATGATCAGACTTGCGCCGCAGAACTTCGCCGCCGCCGCAAGCGTGGCATGGCACCGGATCCAGATAAACGCGCATTCATCAATCCGCTAGTGTGTGAGGGATGTGGTGATTGCTCTGTGCAATCAAACTGTATTTCTATTGAGCCGCTTGAAACCGAATTTGGGCGCAAGCGCAAAATCAACCAATCTGCATGTAACAAAGACTTCTCTTGCGTTGAAGGTTTCTGCCCATCCTTTGTAACCGTGCATGGTGGCACGCTTAAAAAACCCGAATTACCAGAGCTTGATATCTCAACATTACCAAGTCCAAAAACACCAAAGCTTGACGATGTATATAACATCGCAATAACTGGCGTAGGTGGCACAGGTGTTCTAACCATCGGCGCTATCTTAGGTATGGCAGCCCACATTGAGGGCAATGCGGCACTGATGCTTGATATGGCAGGTCTTGCACAAAAAGGCGGGGCTGTACTCTCTCACGTCCGCTTAGCACCAACGCCAGATCTTGTAACTGCACCGCAAATCGTGACGGGTGAAGCGGATGTGCTTTTAGCAGCAGATACCGTTGTGGCTTCAGCTCAATCAAGCATTGCACTATTGAGCCCGGAGAATACAAACGCGATTTTAAACACACATCTTAATCCAGTTTCAAACTTCATTTTTGACCGCGACTATGATTTCCGCGAAGTGGGTGTTGTCGATACAATCAAGAACCATGTTAAAGATGACATTTCACAAGTTGATTTCACCAAGCTTGCGGAAAGCGTATGTGGTGACGCGATTGCAACCAATATTATGATGGTCGGGTACGCTGTTCAAAAAGGCCTCATTCCAGTTTCACCGGAAGCGATCGACAAGGCAATTGAACTTAATGCCGTTGCGGTTAAGGCCAACAAACGCGCCTTTAATTGGGGACGTAAATTTGCGGCAGAACCTCAAGAGACTGAGGAACTTCTCGCCAAGTTAAAACCTGCAACACAAGAGCCAGATACGATTCAAGAAATTATTGATAAACGCGCTGACTTCCTCACTGAGTATCAGGATAAAGAATACGCAAACAGTTACCGTGATTTCGTCAATACAATACAAACGGCAGAAGCTAAACTTGGCAAGAGCCAAGAACTAACAAATGCCGTTGCGCGAAATCTCTTCAAGCTGATGTCCTATAAGGATGAGTATGAAGTTGCCCGGCTTTACACCAATGGCGAGTTTGAAAAACAAATCGCAGACACGTTCGAAGGTGATTTCAAACTTAATTATCATCTCGCGCCGCCGCTCATAAGCATGGGCAAAAAACTGGACGGCCGCCCGCGCAAACGCGCCTTTGGGAGCTGGATGATGCCAGCCTTCCGCATGCTTGCTAAATTCAAGAACCTGCGCGGCGGTACATTTGATATTTTCAGCTATACCAGTGAGCGCAAAATGGAACGCAAACTTATTGAGGATTATCGTTCAAACGTAACAAATTTGCTTGGTAAACTTAATGAAGATAATCGTCATTTTGCAGCAGCCATTGCTCGACTACCAAATGACATTCGCGGCTTTGGCCCGGTAAAAGAAGAAGCTATTAAGAAAGCAGAAGAAAAGCTTGCAGAACTCATGACACAGTTTGAGAAACCCGCCACTTCTAAGAAGGATAGCAAGGCTTCAAAAACTGAGCCGGCTGAATAAAGGGTTGGAGTTCAACCGGCTAGCCGTCAATTAGAAAATAAAATCGTCGTTATTAAGATCAACAGCAGCGACATTTTCAAGCAAGATTGTACCAAAGCCATTGGTATCAATCAGTGCGCCTTCTGCGGTATCTGTAATTGTAAGATCAGAAACTTCTTCAATGCCAGATAGATCTAGCCATAGACGGTCTGTGCGACCAGCACCGGCCTCAAAGTCGGTGATGACATCGTCACCAAAATTCGTTTTGTAGAGGAACACATCATCACCAGCGTCACCGGTCAATGTGTCATCACCCAGCATGCCAATAATGTAATCATTACCGCCGCCGCCGTGAATTTCATCATTACCTTCGAAGCCAATTAACCGGTTTTGTGCATCATCACCAAAAATTATATCATCATGGCTTGAGCCGTATACATATTCAATATTAGCGTATGTATCGCCATCAGCTTCACCTGCAAATCCACCATTGGCAAGGTCAACACCAACACCTTCAGCGGCATCCTTAAAGTCAATTGTGTCACGGACACCAGCACCGCCATCAATCGTATCTGCGCCAAGACCCCCTACGTAATAGTCTTCACCATCACCGCCAGAAAGCGTGTCATCACCATCACCACCTATTAAGCGGTTTTTGCCAGCATCACCAATGATTGTATCATCAAAATCAGAACCATAAACAAATTCGATGCCTGAGAATGTATCTCCATCCGCTTCGCCGCTAAACCCGCCAAGCGTCAAGTCAATACCAACACCAACACTCGCGCCACTATAGTCAGCAGCGTCACGATCACCGGAGCCACCAACGAGCAAATCTGCGCCGAAACCACCGACTAACACATCATTGCCAGCGCCGCCGTTGAGAATATCATCTCCATCACGACCAACGAGACGGTTTGTATTCGCGTCCCCAGTGATTTCATCATCAAACGAAGAACCATAAACAAATTCGGTGTTAATGATTTGATCGCCTACTGCAAAATCGCCTGCTGTTTCACCTGTTTCGAGATTGATTATAATGCCTGCTGTAGCACCACTAAACTCAACTGCATCGCGATCACCATCGCCACCGTCAATCACATCCGCACCACGGCCACCAAGTAGAACATCATTACCTGCACCACCATTGAGCACATCGTCACCATCACGGCCAACAAGTCGATTACGCCCGCTGTCGCCAGTAATTGTGTCGTCATGATCGGAACCACGAACATTTTCAATATTTACGAAAGTATCGCCTTCAGCATCGCCACCGCGACCTAAGCCTGTATCAAGATTGACTTCAACCGCTTCACTACTTACCTGAAATCCAACATAATCAGTACCCGCACCGCCATCAATCTGGTCAGCACCTTCGCCGCCCGTGATCGCATCATTACCAGCACCTGCAATAATAACATCATCACCAGCACCGCCAAACAATAGATCATCACTACCTTCAACAGTGAAAATCTCACCCCGGCGACCAAGATTTGGAGAATCGAAAAACTCAACCTCTTCCCCATCTGTATCAGGGCCAGAAAAAGACAAATCTAGCACATTTTGGCCTGTATTTTCGAAGTAGAGAATTTCTACATCCTGCAAACCTTCAGATAAGATAACAGAACCATCTCGCGATGTCGGCGCATGCAATCCATCAAAATCAATAACCGTCTGTCCGCCAATTTTTAGCACAAGTCCATCGTCTGACAGTGAAGAAAAGTCATATTGCCCGCCCTCTTCCACATAGAACGCACCAGTATAGCGAATTGAAAATGTATCCGTGTCACCGGTAAGATCATCAGCAAGCGCACCTACATTGAGCTCTTCCGTAACGCCTGTAAAATCTGCACCCGATTGAGGTATGTTATCGACTGTAAATTCATTTGGAGCAGCATCAAAGAATTCATAATTCAAACCAGGCAACAAACCTGTGATACTGATATCCGTGGTTGAAACAGTCCGAGAAACAGTTTGTTTTTGTCCAACCAATCCGGATTCAAGAATATCAATTCTTTGTCCATTCGTGTCTGGGCCAGCAAGCGCAACTCTTAAATTATCGCCGCCAAAATTCTCAAAAAATGTAAGTTCAATCTCATGCGTTCCGGCTTCAAGTTCAACAGAACCTGTTCGCGTCTGTGTGGCATGAAGACCGTCATTCACGACAACTTCTTCGCCATTGATAGATAGAATACTACCATCATCAGAACGCGTTGCGAAATCGTATTCACCTGCTTCTGTAATATGAATTTCAGTCGTGTAACGAACCGCATAGGTATCGTGAGAACCGGTTAAGTCCAAGGCCAAATCGCGTACGTTTAAGTCTTCTGCAGTGCCGGTAAAATCCGCACCAGTTGTAGGAATATTGCGCGCCGAGAAACCTGCAGGAACAGAATCATAGAACTCATAGTTAAATGTTGGAATAACACCTGTGACATCAACATTAAGCTCACCACCATTTACAAGTTCAGGGGCAATCTCCAATATCGCATCGCCCGAAGATGAAACTGGTAATTCACCTGTCTGTGCACCATCATTTATGCTGAAGGACGTATTCACACCTGAAAAAGGTAGGTCATCAATAGCAGTGGTAAATTCAAGAGGTACATTTGAATTGGAGGTAATTGTATCTCCATAAATCAAATTGTTCTCTGCCCCACCAATAACCGTATCGCCGTTGACTGTGCCGCCCAAAATCTTACCATTACCAGCCATATTTTATTACCCTGTTCTCAACGCCGTATCACTAACTCGGCATATTCACAGACCAACGTACTAAAAATGTTTCAACATTAAATTCACACAAGCACGCAAATTTGCATCAATTGCGAGGTTGAAAATTAGTGACTTGTTAAGGCTAGTCTTGAAACAAAATAAGCCCGGTTTAAAACCGGGCTTAATCTTATTATAACTTCTGATGAAAAGCGTATTATGGCGTCCAGTAATTAAACTGAAGTTTCGCAATTTTTTCTTCAAACAAGCCGCGAATATCAACAACCGGCTGGCCACGTTCAAGAACTGAAGCAAGCTTAGGCAAATCGATCTCTTCAACAAAGCAATCATGTTTTGCAGTAATTACCACTGCATCATACGGACCTTCTTCTTCCAAAGAATTGATTATCTTAGCGCCACGACCACCTTCAAAATGTGTGTCATCAGCAATTGGGTCATATGAATAAACATCTGCACCACGCGCCCATAAGCTATCTATAACTGCAAATGCTTTTGAGTTACGGATATCAGGACAATTGTCTTTAAAAGCACGACCTAGAACAAGAACTTTTTTACCTTGCAAGTTATGTGCTTCGCTATCCAGCATCTCATGCAATTTATCAGATACATAATGTGCTGTGCGCTCATTTACGTTACGAGCAGATGCAACCATATCCATTGACAGGCCATGACTACGACCAGCGCTGAGCAGGAAGAATGGATCAACAGAAATACAGTGGCCACCTACTAGGCCTGGGAAATATTTATGGAAGTTCCACTTTGATCCAGCAGCTGCAACAACGTCTGTAACCTTAATTTCCATTGCATCAAAGAGTTGCATCATCTCATTAATAAGCGCGATGTTCACATCACGTTGTGTGTTCTCAAGAATTTTTGCAGCTTCAGCAACTTTAATAGATGCAGCTTTGAAAAGGCCTGCTTTAACAACGCGGCCATATAGGTCTTCAAGAAAGTCAGCAACTTCATCACTTGAACCAGAAACGATCTTTGTAATATCACCAACACGGCGAGCATGCTCACCTGGAGATACGCGCTCTGGCGAATATCCTACATAAAAGTCAACGCCTTCACGCATGCCAGAAACTTCTTCAAGGATAGGCACACATTTGTTTTCTGTTGTACCTGGATCAACCGTTGATTCATAAACCACAACCGCGCCACGCTTCATATATTGTGCAATTGTCTTACTTGCAGCAAGCACAGGACGATAATCAGGCTTATTACCCTGCATCACCGGTGTTGGCACACAAACAACAAGAACGTCTGCCTCTTGCAAAACATTCACATCATATGAATATTCCATATTTGCGCGAGAGAGCTCTTCTTTAGTTGTCATTTCAGTTGAATCAATGCCTTCGCGCAATGCTTCAATCTTATCCTGATCAATATCAAAACCGATTGTACGTGCATTGTCTGCAAAGCCAACCATTAAAGGCAAGCCAACATAGCCTAAGCCTAAAACAGCAACTACAGCATCACTTGCATTAGGCAGTGCTACTTGTTCATTAATTTCATATACATTTGTATGCGCAACGGATGTGCTCATCTTATTCGACCCCTGTTATATATGCGTTTTTTATAACGCTTATTGTTTATACCTCGGCATTTCACTAACTGCCGTGATCAGGTTTCTACAGCAAACATTGAAATTTTTGGTTAGCTGGGAAGGTTAATTAAAACTAATTTTCAAAAGCAAATTTATGAGTCAATTCAAGGGTTTATTAACCCTAGAAAAGATTCCTTTTTGTTAACTATTATTTTTAAGTGGGAATCAACGCCC
>CAZXZQ010000141.1:0-7238 GCA_964645215.1 uncultured Rhizobiaceae bacterium
CAAGGCGGTTCCAAAATGATTGGCACCGCTGGCACCTCCCCCTTTGGAGCATATGGTTACAACCCGGAAGGGGTCCGGATTGGCCAGCACGAAAGTCGTCACCGCCGCGCCGTTAAAGTTTGGGACAAGCGTGAATTTAAAAATCTGGATGACAGTGTTGAACTTGGTACACGCAACATAAAAGTAGCGCTCAAGCGTTTGCGTCGTTGGGTGCGAGATGGTGCAGCTGATGAATTAGATTTAAACGGCACTATCCGTTCAACTGCTGAAAACGGCTATCTGGACGTGAAGACTCGCCCTGAAAGGCGCAATGCGGTTAAGGTTCTGCTCTTCCTAGATATTGGCGGTTCAATGGATGACCACGTAAAGCTCGTTGAAGAACTCTTCTCAGCGGCTCGCATTGAACTTAAAAATCTGGAATATTTTTATTTTCATAATTGTCTCTATGAAGGTGTCTGGAAAGACAATCAGCGCCGCCATTCTGAACGCATGTCTACATGGGATGTGCTACATACATACGGCTCAGATTATAAAGTGATCTTTGTGGGTGATGCCGCCATGAGCCCTTATGAAGTTGTCTATAAGGGCGGGTCGGTTGAGCATTGGAATGAGGAATCCGGAGAGGTTTGGTTGCGCCGTGTTGTTGATAAATGGCACAATGCTATTTGGCTAAACCCGGTTGAAGAACGTGTGTGGCGATATACACAATCTACTCAAATGATACATCAGCTTTTCACAGGGCGGATGTTCCCCATGACATTAGCGGGCCTTGATGCTGGGTTAAAAGAATTATCACATTAAAAAACCCGGCACGAAGGCCGGGTTTTAATTCTTTGAATTGCAATTTGAATTACTTTTTAATGAGACCCCAAAGAGCTGGAACAATACAGGCTGCAATTACAAGCTTAATCAAGTCGGTCACAATAAATGGACCTACACCCCAAGCAAAAATTTTGTCTGCACCGAAAAGATAGCCCATCCAAAGCGCGCCCATCGTAAGCATGATTACTTCACCTATAAACATAGCGCCTCCCATTTTAAATGGGCTTTTGCTCCATCCATTATCTGCTGCAAGACCTGTAATATATGCCATTACAACAAAACCTGCGAGATAGCCGCCTGTTGCACCTAAGAAGTAAGCAGGACCAACTGCTGGACCAGCAAACACAGGAAGACCAGCTGCACCAGCTGCCATGTATGAAAGAATAGTTGCAAGCGCTAGACGGCTGCCATATGCGGAAGCCATGCCAAAGATTGCGAGTGTCTGCAACGTAACCGGAGACGGATTAGGCCATAGTGGAACTTGTATTTTTGCTGAGATTGCGATTAGCGCAACGCCAAAAACAACCAATAGAGGGTACATAAATGCCTTATATTGGTTTTCATTGATGGCTCTGATGGCAAATGCATTACCATTTGTGATAGAAGACATTGTCTACTCCAAATTTAATTAATTTCAATTAGCACTGTTTATTGTTTAAAAGGTCTACTATCAAGCGTGTATAATTGCGAGAACATAATGCATGGCATCACCATCTTTTAGAACTGAATTTGACCCTGAATACGGTACTGCCGTTAAGATTGCTGACGGTATTCAACGTATCACGGCGCCAAACAAAAGTGCCTTTACCTATTTTGGAACAAACACCTATATTTTAGGTGATAAAAATGTTGCCGTGATTGACCCAGGCCCAGCTATTGATAGCCATTTTGAACTCTTGCTGGAAACGCTTAAAGGGCGAACAGTCAGTCATATCATATTAACCCATACGCATATGGATCATTCTCCGCTTGCAAAACCTTTACAGGAAAAAACCGGCGCACCAATGCTGGCTGAAGGGCCACATAGAAACTCTCGAGAGTTACATTTAGGCGAGCAAAATGCGCTTGATGCAGCAGCTGATAATGATTTCATACCAGACCATAAATTGGAGGATGGCGAGATCATAAATGGGGATGGGTGGAAGCTTGAAACAATTCATACGCCAGGCCACACCAAAAACCATGCTTGCTTTGCAATAAGCGATACTGAAATGCTTTTCTCTGGCGACCATGTGATGTCATGGTCCACCTCCATTGTTGCTCCGCCTGACGGTTCAATGTCTGACTATTTAGCCTCTCTTACAAAACTGGCGGAGCGTAAAGAGACGGTTTATTTTCCAGGCCATGGCGGCAGGTTAGAAAAAGCACCAGAGTTCACGCGTGCTTTACGTGCGCACCGAAAAATGCGTGAAACAGCTGTTCTTTCGCGCATTCGTGCTGGCGACTTGACCATTCCAGATATCGTAAAAGTAATTTATAAAGATACCAACCCAAAATTACATGGCGCAGCAGGACTATCTGTCTTTGCACATATTGAAGACTTGGTAGAGCGAAAACTGATTGAGTGTGATGGCCCACCCGCTTTAAACTCTAAATATAAAGCGCTTTAAGGAGAGTTTTATTTAACCCTCGCCTGCAATCCCCAGCAAGGCTGTATCCAATTGCTCTAAGAATGCTTTGATTAATTTGGCATTATAACCGAAGTCATGCTGGCCCCAGCGAGAAGAAGCACGCATGTCTACCAAGGTATTTTGATCTTCACTTGAAATACGGATAACAACATCATTTTCAAAACCAAAGATGAATGTTTTGACCAAGGCTTCAACAGAGATATCTTGCGGCACTTGCAAGCCTTCTTCAACAATTTCTTCACTTGCGGTATTGTCCGCCAATTCTTCATCAGACGTTTCAGGTTCAACTGTTGGAACAATCTCACCGGTTACAGGCCACCCATTATCTTTGACAATTGCACGAACCGCTTCAAGCACACGTTCAGAGCCAGCCGGATAACGTCGTGATCTTACTTTGGGGTATGCCTCAACGATTAGATCAGAATATTCCTCGCTATACTCTTGAACAGGATTAATCCCAAACTGTATACGCTTCGCACGATACTCAATCGCGTTTATATATAAAGGAGGATTAAACGTATCTGTAGAAACATCATTTGCTAGTGGATGCAGAAGTGCCAAATATGCCTGATATCCAAATGGTAACAAGATCAATAAGATTATGATCATTCCACGGATAACCATGTTCCCACCGCGATATCCTTTATTCCATAATTCAGATAAGGCGACGATTGCAAAGACCATGCCCAACATCGCAAGAAATAAACCAATCGCAAGCAGTGCGAACATTTGGAAAGTATCGATCTTATAGAACCTGTATAGCCCTATTAAGATAACAAAATAGGGCGCGAGAAATAACGCAATACGTTGACACCAAATGGCTGAACGAGACCACCGCTCTTCATAATACCCTGCCATGATAGTTCCTATTTCTTAGCCCAAAAATTTAAACTCATTATTCTTATAATTGAGATTAGGTTGAGATGTAACCTTCATCTTTGCGCAAGAAATGTAGGCAAATCTGTTATGGATGCCAGCACAATATCTGCATAGGGTTCTAATTCATTACGCTTTGCAGGTCCTGTCTCAACACCGCATGTAACAGCACTAGCAGCTTTGCCTGCGAGAAGATCGTGTGTACTGTCACCAACCATCATCACATTGCCAATTGGCACATTTATTTTAGCTGCAAAAGCCTCAATCATTCCGCCACCTGGCTTTGCACCATAGCCTGAATCTGCACCATGAATATGATCAAATAAATCCTCAATGCCTAATGCTCTCATTTGGGAAATGGCATTGGCTTCCGCGTCATTGGTACCTACACCTAAAATAAACCCATTGGCTTTTAAATTTTTTAGAGCCTCAATTGCACCGGGTAATTCCACAACAGTTTGAAGACACGCTTCACCAAAAATCTTGTCCAGATATGCACGATAGCTTTCCATATCATCGATTGGCATGACGGTTGCCATCACTTCAAGAATTTCCATACCATCGCCAGCAATGATAATTGATCCATCATCAATCAATCCAGTTTCCAAATTAAAGCCAAGTACATTAGCCAATTTAACAAGCAAATCTTGGTCACCATCTGCAATCTGGTTCAAAACATGTGCGGTTGCAGGATTAAACGTCGCTTCAAAATCAATCAGCGTTCCATCTTTGTCGAAGATAATGGCCTTGATATCCATTCAGAATTTCCACCTTGCTATAATACGTTGAAAAACTATTATCACGATACATAGAAAAACGCAGGAATTAAAAACCTTTGGGCGAATATTTTGTTGATCTGGCCGGAACGCAGACAGGCGAAAAACTTGCTCTTGTTTTAGCGCTTGTTTCTGCCTTTGCGCACGCAGTTTTTGCCGCAATCAACAAAGGTGGGATAGACCCATATCTTAACCGAGGCAGTATCAATATTTTTTATTCATTGATGGCGGCCCCTTTCGCACTTTTCGTATTTCCTTTGCCGGAAGGTTTTCTCATTCCAGTTTTGGCTCTCTCCTATTTACTGCATTTAGGCTATGAATGGTTGCAGGCAGCAGCCTTTCAACGCGGCGCATTTACACTTGTTTATCCTATTGCACGCGGAACTGGCCCGCTTATTACCGCATTGCTTGCTATTCTTGTTTTTTATGAAACGCTTGAGTTTGGCCAATGGCTCGGCCTACTTCTTTTGTCAGGCGCGATCATCTCACTTGCAGGTGTAAACATGACAGAGAAAGGAATAGATGCTGCAAGCAGAGCCGTTTTATTTCCATCTATTCTTCTTGCAGTTGCCGCAGGTATCGCAGTTGCATTTTATACGACGGTAGACGCGTATGGCATACGGTTAGCCGTGAACCCATTTACATTTCTGGCATGGTTCTTCTTTCTGGGTGGCTTTGGTTTTCCAATTGTCGCATTTTTTCGCTACCAACAGATGGACCCCAAACCAGCGCTCAAACCGCTTGCTATTCGCGGCATAACCGGCGCACTGATTGCCTTCTTTTCATTTGCAACCTTGATGCTTGCAACGCGTATCGGAAAGGTAAGTGAAGCAGCAGCCTTGCGCGAAACATCCATTATCTTTGCGACAGGTATCGGCATACTATTTTTTAAAGAAACCGTAAGCAAAAGGAAGCTTGCCGTGATTGTCTTGATAGCGCTTGGTGCGGTTTTAGTAGAGTTTGGTTAAGCGGTTTCGCGAAGCTTCTCAGCTTCTTCCAAATTCACAGAAACAAGTTGGCTGACGCCGCGTTCTGCCATTGTCACACCGAACATACGATCCATGCGTGCCATCGTGATTGGGTTGTGCGTGATGAGTACGAATTTAGTATCTGTTGTATTGGACATCTCGTCCATGAGATTACAGAACCTCTCGACATTATGGTCATCAAGTGGGGCATCAACCTCGTCCAACACACAGATCGGAGCAGGGTTTGTGAGGAATACTGCGAAGATTAAAGCCATCGCGGTAAGGGCCTGTTCACCACCAGAAAGTAGCGTCATGGTTTGTGGCTTCTTACCAGGAGGACGAGCAAGAATTTCAAGACCTGCTTCCAGTGGGTCATCCGATTCAACCAATTGCAGTTCCGCAGTACCGCCACCAAACAGATGTGTGAAGAGGCGTTTAAACTGAGTATTCACAACCTCAAAGGCTTCAAGAAGACGCTCACGTCCTTCTTTATTCAAGCTTTGAATGCCAGAACGAAGTTTTGCGATTGCTTCGATCAGATCATCGCGCTCAGTTACGATTTGAGTGCGCTTTTCATCAATCTCGGTTTGCTCCGCATCCGCTCGCAAGTTGACCGCACCAAGACGTTCGCGCTCTGCTTTCAAACGCTCTAGTCTAGATTCTGTTTTCACAACATCTGGCAATTCAGCATCGGGTTTTAATTCTGCAATACCCATCGCATCAGCCGGGTGGCATTCAAGCTCTTCGCGGATCCGTGCTTCAATTTCACCACGACGCTCTTTAGCAGCGTTTACGCGTTCTTCTGCACGACCGCACTTCTCGCGCGCGTCAGCAAGTGCGTCTACAGCCGTTCGTGCAGCTCTGGTTGCTTCACCATGCTGGGTTTCTGTTTGTGCTAAAGTTTCGGCAGCTTGTGATCTGGCAAGTTCTGCTTTTTCAAGCTCGTTTAACAACCCACGTTTGCGCGCTTCATATTGATCTGGTGCATCCGCTAGTTGTGCGATTTCATCATTGGCTTCAGCACGTCTTTTAGTCAGCGTTTCGATTTGCTTTGCAGCATTCTTCAAACGGTTTTGCCAATTTGTACGCTCAACTTGGATAACTTCTAGACGGCGTCCACGCGCTTCTGCATCCCGCGACAAGCTTTGCGATGCAGCTCTGGCCTCTGCTAAACGTGCTCTATCTTCCGCAACCTTAGTGCGAAGCTGCTCAAGTTCTGCTTCACTGTCTTCCATGCCAACCATTGAAAGCAGTGCGCTATCAGCTTCAACAATGCGACTGCTAGTTTCTTGCATATCTGTGTTTAGACGATTTTGCGCTTCCTCCAGTGCGGAGCGTTTCGCAGCATATTGACTTGCTTCGCGTTCTGCGCGCGCAAGTGCTTCTTGTGCTTCACCTAATTGGCGTTGCGAATTTTTTAGTTCTTCGCGCTTTTCCGTTTCATGGGAAACTGCTTTTCGGGTGGTTTCCTGCGCTGTCTCAAATTGTGTGCGAGATTGGCTAACAAGCGCATGGGTTTGCTCTGAAAGTTTTTCAAGTTCCTGAAGACGGTTCTTTTGTTCCAAACGCATTGCTGCTGCGGTCGGCGCTTCTGCCGTTGCCACATAGCCATCCCAACGCCAGAGGTCTCCTTCTTTAGAAACAAGTCTTTGACCAGGCAACAACCCCTTAGCGATTTTAGCGCCTTCTTCACGCGCAACAATTCCTATTTGCGCGATACGACGGGAAAGTTCCATCGGCGCTTTTACTTTAGAGGCAAGTGGCGTAATGCCATCTGGCAAACTGGCATCTTCCTCACCAGAACCGGCTTCGCCCCAGTGGACAGCCGCACTCACGTCGATAGAAACATCTAAATCTTCACCAAGAGCTGCACCAAGGGCTGCTTCAAAACCTGGCTCTACACTCATACGTTCCAGTACAGCCGGGAACAAGTCTTGTTCACCACGGTTAAGAATCTGGCGAAGCGTTCTTGCCTCTGCATCAAGCTCTCTTAATTCACCCTCAGCTTTATCCAAAGGCTCACGCGCTGTAACTTCAGCATTTCGTGCAGCCTCAATATTGGAAGATGCTTGCTGTAATTCACCTTCAATAACACCAAGCTTTGCCTGTGAAGCTTCAATGTTTGCTTGAGAATTTGCAGGACCAGCAAGAGAGGCAATCGTGCG
>CAZXZQ010000142.1:0-7225 GCA_964645215.1 uncultured Rhizobiaceae bacterium
TGATTCTGATGAACGGCTTGATGAAACGCTGAAGAACGAATTACCAAAGTTACTCGATGCACCAGATGACATCGTCGGCTGGCGCATTGCACGACGCCCCTTCCTCATTGGCTATGGGTACACGCCAGAATGGGCTCGCGAGCGCAAAAATTTACGCTTGATACGAAATGGAGCTGGTAGCTTTGACCTGACACTCAAAGTGCATGAAGGCATCAGAACAGATGGCAAAGTATTGGATTCTAAAAAAGGTAGCCTCCTGCATTTTCGCCCGCTTGAACTTGAAGAGCAAATTCTCAAAGAAAATAAATATTCTTCGCTCAAAGTAGCGATGCGCCGCGAAAAAGGTAAAAAACCAAGCCTTATAAAATTGCTTTTCAATCCACCTTTATATTTCCTGCGGCTCTATTTAAGAACAGGTCTGTGGCGCTGCGGCGTACAAGGGTTTATTCAGGCGATGACCGGGGCTGTTTATGCGTTTTTGACAGAAGCAAAAATGTTTGAAAAACGAGCACTTGAAAAACCGCAAATCGACGACCTTGATAGAACGGATAAATAATCCATGAAACTTGCCCATTTCCATTTTGGCAAAGAAGGCGGCGCTGAACGTTTTTTCGTGCACCTGGTCAACGCACTGCATGAACGTGGCGTTGAACAAAAATCAGTAATACGTCCAAACCGCACATGGCAAAAAGACATTGAAGGCGCAACAGAGTTAAAACTTAGCAATTTTAGAAACCTATCTCTCGACCGTATCTTTCTGCCAATACATGCAAAGAAACTTGCAACAGACTGGCAACCCGATGTGATGTTTGCATGGATGCCACGCGCATGCAGGCTCATGCCTAGCAATGTTAAGCCGCTTAGAATTGCAAGACTGGGCGATTACCCTTTGCGTCTGGATTATTTCAAAAACATTGATGTGCTCGTATGCAATACACCCGGCATTGTCCAACATGTTAAAGACATGGGTTGGGATCGCGGCACGGAAATGATATCAAATTTCACTTACGCGAAAGCTTCCTCACCGGTTTTGCGTAAAGAGCTGGATACGCCCGAAGACGCATTTGTTGTTTCATCTATGGGGCGGTTTGTGCCTCGCAAAGGTTTTGATGTTTTAATCAAAGCGATGGAATTTCATAAAACCATGTATCTATGGATTATGGGCGGCGGCGAAGAAGAAGAAAACCTCAAAGCACTTGCAACCAAGCTTGGTGTTGAAGGCCGCATTCGGTTTGCAGGCTGGCAAAAAGACCCGAACGCGTATGTGAAAGCAAGTGACGTATTTGCAGCAGCTTCCAGCCACGAGCCGCTTGGCAACATCATCCTAGAAGCCTGGGCGCAGGATGTACCGGTAGTTTCCACAAAGTCTGAAGGACCAAGTTGGTTTATGAATGACGGCAAGGATGGCTTGATGGTGGAGATTGGAGACGCTGAAGGATTTGCCACTGCATTCACAAAACTTGAAAACAATAAGAGCCTTTGCAACACACTGGCCAAAGGCGGTAAAAATACGCTGCAAGCGAAGTTTTCAAAGCAAGTCATTACCGACGCTTACCTAAATTTATTCAGCCGCAAGAGAAACGATTATGCCTGAGCAAATCGACGTTGTTGCGCCAAATCTAAACCGCAGGCTCTCCGGTGTAACCTCAACAATTGTGCGTTTGGTGCCACTCCAAAAAGAGCGCATAAACATCACATCTTTTGGTGTGGGCTTGCCGGAAGGTTTCCCAAAAATAAGCCTTACGAAATTATTGACGATTGGCTATCGCAAAAAACCGCTTGTGTTTCACGCACGCCGAAATGTGGAAATGTTGCTGAGCATTTTTTTGAAACACGTTCTACGTCACAACATCAAACTGCTTTTCACATCTGCCTCGCAGCGTAAACATAGCAGTTATACAAAGTTTTTGATCAACCGCATGGACCGTATCATCGCAACATCGAACGCAGGCAGCAAATATCTAGAGCGCCCATGCGATGTAGTTTATCATGGTATTAATGTGGATGATTTTTCTGTTCTTACCGCCAAACAAAAAGACGCGCGCAAGCAAGAGCTGAATCTACCAAAACAAAACCTCATGGGGTGTTTTGGCCGTATTAGAAAGCAAAAGGGCACAGATGTTTTCATTGATACAATGATTAAACTTTTGCCTGAAAATTCTGATTGGTCAGCAATTATTATGGGGCGCGCGACTGAAGAACATCAAGGTTTTTTAAAAGAGCAAAAAGAGAAGATTGAACAGGCAGGCCTGACAGACCGTATTATCTTTGCAGGCGAAGTGCCTGTGGATCAAATTGCTTCCTATTATCAATGCCTATCGCTTTTCATTGCCCCCCAAAGATGGGAGGGGTTTGGCCTCACTCCCCTTGAAGCAATGGCTTGCGGCGTACCTGTGATTGCCACCAAAGTCGGTGCGTTTCCGGAAATCATTATCGAAGGCGAAACCGGCCACCTTATTGAGCGCGGTGATGTAGATGAAATGATTGAGGCAACCCAGAAGCTCATCAACAATAAATCTGCCCTTACCAAATATGCGAAAGCAAGTCGCAACCATATGGAAGAAAATTTTAGAATTGAGCGAGAGGCAAACCGCCTTGTTGATATCTATGAAGAAATGCTTTCCACCTAAATTTTACTCGTAAAACTTGTTGGTAAAATCTGTGTGTCATTTGCTGACATCTCTTGTAATCTGGAGGCTCAGATTGTTATCTAACCTCAAATAAACAAGAGGCTTCTTCGATGGAAACACATCACACAAAAATGCTGATAATTGGTTCTGGTCCAGCAGGTTACACGGCTGCAATTTATGGCGCACGCGCTATGCTGGAGCCAACACTTGTCGCAGGCCTTGAACAAGGTGGGCAGTTGATGATCACCACTGAAGTGGAAAACTACCCAGGTTATGCCGAAGCCGTACAAGGCCCATGGATGATGGAACAGATGTTGGAACAAGCCAAGAATGTTGGCACCAACATCATCAATGATCACATCATGGAAGTTGATCTCGATGTACGTCCATTTAAAGCTGTTGGCGATTCTGGCACAGTTTATACAGCTGATACCGTGGTGATTTGCACAGGTGCAAAAGCCAAATGGTTAGGCTTGCCAAGTGAAGATACATTCATGGGCTTCGGCGTATCTGCCTGTGCTACATGTGATGGTTTCTTTTACCGTGGCAAAGAAGTGGTCGTTGTCGGTGGTGGCAATACAGCCATTGAAGAAGCATTATATCTTTCCAATCTTGCATCCAAAGTAACCATCGTTCACCGACGTGATGAATTCCGTGCGGAGCGCATATTGCAAGAGCGCGTTTTCAAAAAAGCCAATATCGAAATTATGTGGGACAGTGAGCTTGCGGAAATTACCGGTGAGCAAAGCGTCCCCCCATCGGTTACCGGTGTGAAAATCAAAAACCGTAATACAGGTGAGATTACAGATTATTCAACACATGGCGTTTTCATCGCAATTGGCCACGCACCGCAAACAGAACTCTTCGAAGGTAAAATGAAGAAGAAGCCATCCGGATATTTATGGACAGCACCGGATTCAACTGCAACAGACATTCCGGGGGTTTACGCAGCAGGTGATATTACAGACGACACTTACCGCCAAGCTGTTACCGCAGCCGGCATGGGTTGTATGGCAGCACTTGAAGCGGAAAAGTTTCTGGCAGAAATGGAAACTGCAAGCGAAGCAGCCGAGTAAATTTAAAAAGTTTGCAACCTATCGCAGCCGTCATCCCGGCCACTACTGTAAGTCGGGATCCATTATACCGTTGCACATGTAAATGAACAAGATACGAATTGGATCAAGCGCAACAATAAAATCAGTCTGCCTGTACTATTGGATAGCATCAATGGATCCCGGTTTGCATGGCAATCGGGATGACGGAACCTAAAATACCAACCTTAATACAAGTTCTGAATAATATTGGCGTTCTCATCCACTAATTGTTGGCCAGAACGCCAAACATCTTTACCCACCCACTCACGTTCTAAATTCTTACGCCAAAACTCATTCATGTCTGAGTTTGTAAAATAGGCATTAAAAAACTGCGCGCCCAATACAGCGCGTTCAGCAGACGAAATATCAAGCTTGTCACCCGTAATGGGGTCAACGGCGATCGGCTGATGAAACATCCAAGATGAATAGGGCGAAGCCGTGCGCTTATCGCCTTGCAGGTAAATTGGCACACACATTGAAAGGCAGGAAGCGTAAAAGCCGACACGCGTTTCAATTGTGTGCGAGCGTTTCATTCTATCAATCGCCTCAATCACAAGACGCCCTTCCCTCAACGAACCACCGGGGGAATTTAGCTCAATGATAAATCGATCAGTCTTATGTGCGTTTAAATTAAACGCCTCTTCAAAGCGCTTTGCCATCGGCACACCAACATCATCAGCCCATGCAAGAACAACCGCACCATCTTCTTCCCAAATCCTGAGGCGATCTTTATTGCCGTAGATCTCATCATATTCTCGCCATGCCAAAAACCCAGCAACCGCAATCATAGCGATAAGCAGAATTTGGTTTGGTTTTAACAATGTGGGCTTCCTCAATTATGGCTCGCCTCTTTTTTTTGTATATGTAATAAGATAAGAACTGGATAATAAATTACCAGATTCTGGAGCAAGAGCCTTTAACCGATTGATTGGATCGATTTGATTGTACAGATTTTTTGCTATGGCTCGGAGAACACCGCAGAACGATACCTTTGTATCGGTCGAGGATTTCGACAACGCCATGGTGAAAAAGATAACAAAGCTGAATTGAGGAGCTTGAGATATTGAAATATTTTAATATTTGCAACAATTTGAACTTGACCTTTTGCGCACTGACAGCGTCGCAACCTGCTTGTGGTCAGATGCACAAGATTTACTGCGTTCAAATGATGCAATCAATTGGTGAAAGGCTCTAACATGGATTGGGACAAGCTACGCATTTTTCATGCGGTTGCAGAGGCCGGCAGTTTTACCCATGCGGCTGATAAGCTCAACCTCAGTCAATCTGCCATCTCACGTCAAGTTAGCAGCTTGGAAACAGATTTAAGTGTTCCGCTCTTCCACCGCCATGCGCGTGGGCTTGTGATGACAGAGCAAGGTGAAACACTATACGCAACCGCACATGATGTTTTGCTAAAACTTGATTCTGTTCAATCAAAACTCACTGATTCTACGGAACGACCTGAAGGAAAGCTTCGCGTTACCACAACAGTTGGCCTTGGCACGGGCTGGCTCACGACGCGTATTCATGAATTTATCGAGCTATATCCAGATATCCATTTAGAGATGATACTCGCGGATAGGCAAGTTGATCTTGTTACCCGCGAAGCAGATTGCGCGATCCGTTTGCAGCAACCGACCAATCCGGACCTCATTCAGCGGAAGCTTTTCACGGTGCACCTGCATGTTTATGCAGCACCGAGCTACATCAAGAAATATGGGCAACCTGCAACACTCGAAGAACTTAGCGACCACCGCCTAATTGCCTATGGTGAGAATGCACCAGGTTATTTGCAAGATGTGAACTGGCTTCTGCATGCTGGCATGTCAGGTCATAAAAAGCGTGAAGCCATTTTTCAGGTGAATAACCTGCGGGCCTTACGCGGCATTTGTGAAGAAGGAGCCGGCATTGCCGTGCTGCCTGATTACATCGTTGAGAACCGCCATGCGCTTGTACAACTTTTCCCAAATGTAGCAGTACCGGAATTTGATACCTATTTCTGCTATCCAGCTGAACTACGCGCCACAGCCAAGCTTAATGTGTTCAGAGACTTTCTAATTTCGAAGGCCAGACACTGGAAATATTAATATGCGTACAATCACCTTCGATCAGGCAGATCCTTTATTGTCCTGGAGCAGCGTTGCAGACGCATTGCATGAAGGGCACCAATTGCAAAAGGCTGAAATTGGCGACCTTTTATTGCAGTCCGTGCCCAATGCCCTGCTGAGCAGAGGCGCATGGATACCGGGCCTTGGCATGGTTTTAAAATCCATGAGTGTCTTTCCGGAGAATGTTACTGCAAGCCCCCCACTCCCAAGCATTCAAGGTGGCGTTTTGCTATTTGATGGTAAAGACGGATCTTTAATAGCAGCCATTGATGGCATTTTGGTCACAAAGTGGAAAACAGCTGGCGATTCTGTTTTGGGCGCAAAACTATTAGCAAACCCAGAACCAAAAACCCATTTAATGGTGGGTGCAGGAACAGTTGCAGCGACAATCCTTGAAGCCTATCAAGAAGTCTTTCCCTCCATTGAGCGGTTTCTTATTTATAACCGCACAACTGACCGCGCTAATGCCCTTGCCGAAACAATGCAAGGTAAAGTTAAAGGCATTGAAGTGGTAGAAAATCTGGAAGCTGCATGTGGGCAAGCAGACATCATTACTTCTGCCACCATGACCGTTGATCCAATCATCAAAGGCGATTGGATTAAACCGGGCACACATGTAGATTTGATCGGCGCTTTTAAACCCAATATGCGCGAAGTCGATGATTCACTTCTCCTGAAGTCAGAGATCTTTGTAGATTCGCGAGATACAACAATCGGCCATATTGGTGAAATTGAAATCCCACTCCAGGCAGGCACGATTTCGCTAGATGATATTCGTGGTGATTTTTATGAGCTTTGCAAGAATGAAGCAGGCAGAAGTAGCCCTGAAGCAATTACACTGTTTAAAAATGGTGGCGGCGCGCATCTTGATCTCATGACAAGCATGCTGATTCACAAAATATGCGAATAGTATTCTAATCTTAAAATTTAAGTATTCGGCTGGAAATTTAGTTGCATTTTTACAACACAAAGGCAGCGATCACAGAAAATAGGGCGATTATTCACCATAAATCGGGAAAAAACATTTCTGGTAATTGTAATAAAAGCCATTCCGCGTAGAACTTAAGTAAGTTGAATGATTCGATTTGTTTTCTCTCCTCCCTGCAAATCTGAAACTTCAGCTTACCTTGAGGGTTTTATACGATGAACCTTCACTTATATACTTGCCGGGCATGTTTCAGTAAGCCCGGCACTTTTTTTCGAAAATCAAAAAGACTTACTTATAAAGGCTCTCGCTTTGGAGATCTTTATATAGGCTAGCAACTTGTTCACCATATCCATTGAATAGTTTTGTTGGAATACGTTTACCTGTTTCAAGGTCACGCTCAGTTGCTTGTGTCCAACGTGCGTGATCAACCTCTGGGTTCACATTCGCCCAGAAACCATACTCGCC
>CAZXZQ010000143.1:0-7215 GCA_964645215.1 uncultured Rhizobiaceae bacterium
AACTTAGCCTGTGCTTCCTCCATGCGTTTTATAATTTCAGCACGTTTAGCACCACGCTGGAAAGGATATGTATCAGGCATTAAAGAGCCTTCAGCGGGTAGAGTTGCAGGCAAGTCACCTTCAAGTATTTCATTCTTCTTGAGGCGTTCAAAAATCTGATAAACTGTCAAACCTTCGGGAACTGAAACTTTGTGCAGAATGCCTTTACCTGAGCGAATGGTTTCCATAACTTCACGCATGCTGGCGCCAGGCGGGATAAGATACTCACCGGTTTTCATAGATTTTTGAGCACGGTGAACCTTAACCCAATTACGGAATATCAAACCACCAAATGCTTCACCATCAATTACACCTTCATTAACAAGCTGAGACGTAATTCTGTTTACGCCAGAGCCTTCTTTGATGACAACCGTTTGAGCGGCTTCAAGAGGCCCTTTGGCCTCAAATTTGCTATTTCCAAAATAGATCGCGAGGCAGCCAACGATTACCGCCAGTACTAGGCATGACATCATAAAATTCAAGAAAACGAAAATCTGATTACGCGATTGCTTGCTGCGTTTTGGCGCTGGTGGAACTTCTTTTGGTCTCAAAGCCTCAGCAGGTGATTGAGCAACCATATTTTCTTTTGCCATAGAGCGAAAATCCTGAGAATACGCACTTTTCTCAGATGCTATTGTTTGGTCACTTACATTATTTGACGGTTTTAATTCAGTCACAGTATTCCTGCCAAGAAAAAACATTATGGGATATAAATAAAATTATAATGCACTTAAATTATGGCAATTATGCTCGATTTTATAGATACGGACCTTAAAACGCACAAGAAATTATACGTTTTGAAAACCTCCGCAATCTATCGTTATTGCACGCGTCTAAGTACTAATGAAGCGTTGGTTCCCCCAAAACCAAACGAGTTTGATAGCGCAACATTTACATCTCTCTCGCGCGCCTGTTTTGGCACGAGATCAATTTCGCTGTCACGCTCTGGATTATCTAAATTAAGTGTTGGTGGCGCAACTTGGTCGCGGATTGCAAGGGCCGAGAAAATAGCCTCAACTGCACCTGCAGCACCCAATAAATGACCAATTGCTGATTTTGTTGATGACATGGATACTTTTGATGCGGCACTACCGAGTAAGCGTTCAGCTGCGCCGAGTTCAATCGTGTCTGCCATTGTAGATGTGCCATGCGCATTGATGTAATCAATTTCGCTTGCGTCAATCTTAGCATTCTTCAGCGCGGCCGTCATACAACGGAATGCGCCATCACCATCTTCTGATGGTGCTGTAATGTGAAACGCATCACCAGAAAGGCCATAGCCAATAACTTCAGCGTAAATTTTTGCGCCACGCGCTTTTGCGTGTTCGTATTCTTCCAAAACAACCGTTCCAGCACCTTCACCCATGACAAAACCATCGCGGTCTTTGTCATAAGGACGTGACGCACTTTGTGGGTCATCATTATAGCTTGTTGAAAGTGCCTTACAAGCAGCAAAGCCTGCCATTGATAGTCGACATACAGGCGATTCTGCGCCACCTGCAACCATAACATCTGCATCACCAAACATGATCAACCGTGAAGCATCGCCAATCGCATGTGCACCGGTAGAACATGCTGTCACGACAGAGTGGTTCGGTCCTTTAAGATTGTGTTTGATAGACACATGGCCAGAGGCCAAATTAATCAGACGGCCTGGGATAAAGAATGGGCTAACACGGCGCGGGCCACGTTCAGCTAAAAGCAGTGATGTTTGTTCAATTCCTTGGAGACCGCCAATGCCGGAACCAATCAAGACACCTGTTCTGAAGCAATCTTCATCTTCTGTTGGGTGCCAATCCGCATCATTAAGCGCCATGTCACTTGCAGCAACGGAATAGACGATAAATGGGTCAACTTTGCGCTGCTCTTTGCCTTCCATCCAGTCTGTAGGATTAAAGGTGCCGTTCGTGCCATCGCCAAAAGGTATTTGGCAAGCAATCTGTGCTGCCACATCATCAACCTGAAAGTTTTCAATTTTTCCTGCAGCGTTATCGCCCGCAAGAATTCTTTTCCAAGTTTCTTCTGCACCGCAGCCCAGCGGAGAAACCATCCCCACACCTGTAATGACAACTCGTCTCATTAAATTAGCCCTTTATTTTAGGGAAATTTACCCTGTGCAGCCGCTATTTGAAAGCGTTATCACGCTTATACACAGGCCCCCGTACCGCTCTAAATACAACAAAGGCGGCCAATGGACCGCCTTTGAGTAATAACTATGTTATTGCAATTATGCTTTAGCTTTTTCTACGAATTTAATCGCATCGCCAACTGTTTGAATTGTTTCAGCAGCATCATCTGGAATTTCTACGTCGAACTCTTCTTCGAATGCCATAACAAGCTCAACGTTATCAAGCGAGTCTGCACCAAGATCATCAATAAAAGATGCGTTTTCAGTTACTTTTTCTGCATCTACTTCAAGATGTTCTACAACGATTTTTTTGATGCTATCTGCAATATCACTCATTTTCAGCCTCGACTGTTGGTTGGTCCCAGATTTGGGAATTTCTAGGGGTTAGATGCTATGTTTCGCAAAGAATTACAAGACATAAGCTTAAGATTTGTGCGGTCGTTAACATAGTTTTTTAAAAACTACTAGGGTTATGAGCCAGAATTTTGAGTAAATTGAGCACGATCAAGCACTCACGCCAAAACTCGATCACGTTTTGTAAGGCTAACAGCCCACAATCTTGCAATAATACTGGTTTAAGTACAAATTAGTAACATTCAATTATGGGCAAACTTTTGCCTAAACTGGACCTAATTTTGATTAAGTCGAACCATTTGAAAGGAAATATGATGCACCAGAAATTCCTCACGCGCCGCGCTCTTCTTCTAACAAGTGCCGCACTCGCCGCAACATCGACATTTACAACCGTTGCTTTTGCAAAAACTGTAAAGCGTTTCAGCCAGGGTGAAAACCAACAGGCGCTTAAAGGTTATGACACGACGGCCTATTTCAAAGCTGGCAAGGCAACAGATGGTTCTGACGCAACAGTGGTTGAATGGAAAGGCGCAAAATGGCGTTTCGTTTCCGCTGAAGATGCAGAACTATTCCGCGCAAATCCTGAAAGCTACGCACCACAGTTTGGAGGCTATTGCACCCGCGCGATGTCATTGGGCAAAGAAGTGCCTGGTGACCCGGAAGTTTGGCGCATTCATAATGGCAATTTGCATGTCTTCTTCGCGCCAAAAGGTGGTGAGTTTTTCGACAAGGGACCGGATGAAATGATCAAGCTCGCGCAAGCACATTGGGAAACATTGGAGTTAGTGGAGTAGAGGCAAATTAAAAACACGCTTCTAACAACATTAAATCATCGCCATGCCGCCATTGACGTGCAACGTTTGACCGGTCACGTAGCGGCCTGCGTCTGAAGCAAGATAGATAGCGGCGGATGCAATGTCGTCGCCCTCACCCATTTTCTTCATCGGGATGGCACCCATGATGGCTTCTTTTTGCTTGTCGTTCAGCGCTTCTGTCATTGCGGATGAAATGAAACCCGGTGCGATACAATTGACGGTCACGTTCCGCGACGCAATTTCCTGCGCCAATGATTTTGTGAAGCCGATCATACCTGCTTTTGAAGCACAGTAATTTGCCTGACCCGGATTGCCTGTCACGCCCACAATTGACGTGATGTTGATGATACGACCACCCTTGCGGCGCATCATTGGGTAAGCGATTTCTTTCGTTAGGCGGAAGACGGCAGTGAGGTTTACATTCATCACTGCGTCCCAATCCTCGTTTGACATGCGAGCAAACAAACCATCGCGTGTAATGCCTGCATTGTTGACAAGAATGTCGACACCTTCAAGCTGCTCCTCAGCAGTTTTGCCAAGCTGTGCTGCTTCATCCAAATCAGAAAGGTTAGCAGGCATCACATGCGTACGCTCGCCAAGTTCGGATGCAAGTGCTTGCAGCCTTTCTTCACGCGTGCCGTGAAGTGCAACGGTTGCACCGCGTGCGTGCATTTGGCGGGCGATCGCTTCACCAATACCGCCTGATGCGCCTGTGATGAGTGCTTTTTTGCCAGTAAGATCAAACATGTAATTTCTCCTTATGCAGCGGAAATTGCTTCCAGCGCTTTGTCAATATCATCTGCATTGCCAACAGCAGTGCTTGAAAGGTCTCTGTTGATGCGGCGAGCAAGGCCAGAAAGCACCTTGCCCGAACCCACTTCCATCAGATTCGTCACGCTATTTTGGCCCATCCATTCAATGGTCTCACGCCAGCGCACTTGGCCAGTCACTTGCTCTACCAAACGAGTGCGTATTTCATCTGCATCTGAGATTGGCGCAGCGAGCACGTTTGCCACGAGCGGCACGCAAGGCGCATTCATTTCTACATCTGCCAAAGCTTCTGCCATGGCGTCGGCTGCCGGGCCCATGAGCGTTGAATGGAATGGCGCAGATACAGGCAAGAGAAGTGCGCGTTTTGCACCTTTTTCTTTTGCCGCATCAGCTGCTTTTTCAACCGCAGCTTTTGAGCCAGAAATAACCAATTGGCCGCCGCCGTTGTCGTTCGCGATTTGGCATGAACCTTCGCTGGCAGCATCCGCACAAATTGCTTCAACATCTGCATGTTCCAGCCCGATGATCGCCGCCATCGCGCCCTCACCCACTGGCACAGCAGCTTGCATGGCATTGCCGCGAATACGCAGAAGCTTCGCCGTATCTGCAATTGAGAATGTGCCCGCCGCACAAAGGGCTGAATATTCACCCAGTGAATGGCCAGCGACGTAAGCCGCACTGTCTTTAAGTGAAAAGCCTTTCTCCTCCATCGCGCGTAAAGCAGCAATGGAAACCGCCATCAATGCGGGTTGTGCATTTGCGGTGAGGGTAAGCGTTTCTTCCGGCCCTTCAAGAATAGTTGCGGAGAGTTTTTCACCCAACGCCTCGTCCACTTCGTCAAAAACTGCTTTTGCTGCTGAAGACGCTTCAATCAATGAAGCTCCCATACCAACGGCCTGACTGCCCTGCCCGGGAAATGTTACTGCTAATGTCATGAAATAAACCTGTCGTATAATTTGTCTGCGGTTTAACGGCGCGGGAGGCGATTTGTCAAGGTTTGCAAACACAGATGCAGTGTAGTACGCCATATGAAGGACGCAAATTCACCTGAAATGGATTAAAACAATGAACAGCAATTCGCCTGATCACTTTCACTCCGCATTTAGTTCCACGCCTAACCTTGAAAAAAGCACTGCAAATCCGTCTTCACCAGCGCTCGAATTAAGGCGCTTTAATCTCATGATGGGGTGGCTTACGATTACCAAATGGAACTATCGGTTGGTTCGTCTCTTAACGGGGCTATTTATTCCCGGAGCGGACAAGAAAGGCGTGCGTATTACGCAGGAAACATGTGCCGGACGCGAAGCATTCCTTGTTCGTCCTGAACATGTGAAAGCCAAAGGGGCTGTTATGATCATTCATGGCGGTGGTTTGGTTATTGGCACCAATCGTGATGTATTGAGCGATGCGTGTTTTTGGGCGCGAGAATTAGGGGTTCCGGTATTAGCTCCTTCCTATGGGCTTGCACCGCAAAACCCGTTTCCAAATGGGCTTAATGATCTTCATGCTGCCTGGCATTGGTTACAGGAGAAAGCACCTTCCATGGGTGTTGATCCAAGCAAGGTTGTTATTTCCGGGGTTAGTGCAGGCGGCGGTCTTGCAGCCGCACTTTCGCAAAGGCTGCATGACGAGGGAAAGGGGCAACCCGCTTCTCAACTCCTGATTTACCCCATGCTGGATGATCGCATGGTTGATAACAAAGAACTTGATGCAATCAAACACCGTGTCTGGAACAACTACAGTAACCGGTTTGGTTGGACAAGCTATCTTGGAAAGGCAGCGCAGCATGCGGGCAAGCCTTATGCAGTACCAGCACGCAGAGATGACCTTTCAGGCTTACCTCCTGCATGGATAGGCATTGGAACAGCTGATTTGTTTCTCGATGAAAATCGTGAATATACGAGACGATTGCGTGATGCAGGTGTTGATGTAACCTATCTTGAAGTCGATGGTGGCGTTCATGGCTTTGATGTTGCAGAAACCAAACTTGGCAAAAAATTTGCCGAAGCCCAAGTTGATTTTATCAAACCCTTTGTTGCCTAAACCAGACTGACCTATTGGGCGGCAATCCAGTTGAGCGCAACGCGCCAGTCCACCATGCGCACAGGCGTACCATGTTTGCCGCCATCAAAAACTGCGAGACGAACCGGATATCCCGGAGATTTTTGACGAAGACCTGAATAAAAGCGTTTTGCATCTTTCCAGTCATAGACATAATCAATGCCGCCATGGGCAAAATAGATCGGCTTTTTGCCCGCAGGCACGGTCAGTTTGCCAGAACCAAGAAAATCAGGGTCCGGGAAGCCACCAAGAATGACAAACCCATCAATCATCGCGTTTGAGGTTTTATTCTTCATTAGCCGCCAGCACACAAAACTGCCCATCGAGCCACAGGCAATAACAAGCTTGCCTTTGGTGAGTGGGCGATAATGCGAAATCAGCGCTTCAATGTCTTTACGGCCCTCTTCTTCGAAATCAGTATAATCTGAACTGATATAAATGCCATTATTGCGGAACATCAGGTTTTTTACGCGATTAAAATTGCCGCCGAATTTTTCATCTGAAAACCCAAGATGACGGCTTCCATCGCGCCCGTGTAGAAAAATCACTGTCATGTTTGCGCCGCCTTGAAGCGCACCCACGGCAAAATGTGTGATGGTTCTGCCTTTCGCGGTGACAGAGGTATCAATCTGTTTGCGGGTTGGCTTGGAGGAAACATAATAGCCCTTCACCTTGCGGACGGGAATTTCATCGCGGGCATTAATGTCTTTTAAGGGATCATAAGGCAGCATTAAAAAGTCGCCATTATCCTGCACTTCCAGCGGGGTGCGATATTTAAAGATTTTATTCTTGTAAGGTTTCAGCTCAAACGCATGGGCTGGCAGCATAAGGCCTATCGCAACACTTATTAAAACCAAAAGCTTGATGAATTTTCCGCGCATGACTTTTCCCGCAAAGTTGATTCACCGCAGTATAACAAATGATGTGTGGTGAGAAAGTGACGATTTTGCGAGGGAGAGAAAGAATGACAGCTATGCGGAGAGGCTGTGTGAAAACTCAGATGTAGATTGAGCTATTTGAAGTTTCATCCAGTTTTTGTGGGTTTTA
>CAZXZQ010000144.1:0-7208 GCA_964645215.1 uncultured Rhizobiaceae bacterium
CATAAAACGCCGATGGTGCAGGAGCCATCCACCCCATCCGCACACCGGTCATCCATCTGGTATATGCTTACATTGTAGCTCCTACTTTCATTGAGGGTTAAACTCAGCCCTGATACTTGTTCCTGCTTGTTGCTTCGGGCAAAGCGAAAGCTCAATGCCGTGTGTGTCGGCGAGGTGTTTTACAATTGCGAGGCCAAAGCCATTCCCTTCGACCTGGTTTGCATCCTATTTTAATCTGACATGGCGCCCTAAGGCTATTTTAAATTCATCCGGCTTCATGCCAAGGCCCGTGTCCTGAACTTCAAGCCAGACTTTGTCGTTTTGCATTTTAAGGCCGAATGATACACTTCCCTCATGGGTGTACTTGATAGCATTCGAGACGAGGTTTGACGCTATCCGCATCAATACCAAGCTTTCGACATCCACTTGATGATTGGTTTTCTTGTAGATAAGCCGCAACCCTTTTTCTTCCGTATCATGCACAAACATCTCATAAAAGCTATTTAGAATATCATGCGCTGTCATCGAAGTTTCAGTTCCAGAAGCGTCAATCACTTCAGCATTATTCGCGCTCGGTAGTTTGTCAGATACAAGATTTTCAAGATAGCCGAAGGTTTGTTTTACCTCCTTTAAACTTTCATTATGATTATCTCCGCCTTGCATGATGCTATGCATTTTTAGCCGAAGTGCGTGGAGCGGTTGGCGAATATCATGCATGGTATTGGAAACGTGTTCTTCCGCAAATTTACTTCTCCGTCTAGCCTCTCGCAACAAGTCATTGCCAATCGTATATCCAAACGCCAGCAACATCATAAATACTGCGACAACGGCCAGAAGGTTTTTCATCAACCAAAACGCGCTCATATAATAGCTTGCGCTTTCGATCTCCCTTCCTAAGGCGGTAGCAACCGGCGTTATAAAAATGCACATAAATGAGATAGTGCCATAGGCAATTGCAAGTAAAAGAGAGGCGATATCTCGGTTTTCATCGGTAGCCAATTGATAAGCGCCATACCCGGTAGCCAAGCCCAGCATAAAATTTGCATAGATCAAATTTGTATCTGCTGAAAACCCCCATGCCAACAGTACCAAACGTCCAAGAAGGTCGATTATCAAAAGTGGGATATAAAATTTGAGATTTGCGAACTTTCCAAGATGCAATAATGAGCCATGCATAAAGAATACAATGCCTAAAAAACGAAATAGGCTATTTAAGAGCACACTCCATACGTTCGTTTTTTCAAAAAGTCCCTCGCTCGCAAGAATGCTAAGAGCGATGCACAGTAGGGCAATTGCAAAATGAGGAAGATATCGCAGATTGCGGTTAAACCACCACAAGGTAAACAGGCCACCTGCCGCAAGCATGGCTATGAGTGGAGCAAAAAGCCATTGATATTGAACAGTCTGCAAACGCTCTTACTCCCCCAAATATACTGAAATAAGATCGGGAACAGTATAGAACATTGCCCTCTCATTAGAAGCGAGAAATGGAGCTCATACATAATTTCAGATAAAGTGCCTGCCTACTTGCCCTTCCAAACCGGATCACGTTTTTCTGCAAAGGCGTTGAAACCTTCCATCATGTCTTCAGAACCGTACAGTTTATCAACGCTTGGGAGCTGGCGTTGAGTAATGCGATTAAGCGCGTCTTGGAATTTGCTGTCTTCCGCGTCACGTACGACTTCCTTGATTGCTGCATAGACAAGTGGTGGACCGCTTTCCAAAAGACGAGCCGTCTCCCAAGCTTTTTCCATGAGTTCGTCTGCCGCATGAATATGATTTACTATGCCCCAACGGTTTGCTTCTTCCGCATCAAGCCAGCGGCCGGTGAGTAAGAGTTCCATAGCTATGTGATAGGGGATACGCTTTGGCAGCTTGATGGATGCCGCATCCGCTACCGTGCCGGAACGGATCTCTGGCAGCGCGAAACTTGCATGTTCTGCCGCTAAAATGATGTCGCATGAAAGCGCGATCTCTAATCCGCCACCGCAACAAATGCCATTCACGGCACAGATAACCGGTTTGTTCATTTGGGGTAATTCTTGCAAGCCGCCGAAGCCGCCAACGCCGTAATCGCCATCTACCGCATCGCCGTCCGTTCCGTCTGAATTAGAGGCTGCCTTCAAATCCCAGCCAGGGCAGAAGAATTTCTCACCAGCGCCCGTCAAAATGGCGACACGCATATTCGGGTCGTCGCGGAACTCTTGAAATACCTTGCCCATTTCACGGCTGGTAGCGAGGTCTACCGCATTTGCCTTGGGGCGGTTCAATGTGACTTCGAGTATGCCACCTTCTTTGCGCGTTTCTATCGGTCCGGTCATTATTCATCTCCCAGTTTTATAAGTGCGTCTACAGCCACGGCGCCAGTTTCAAGCGCCATGAGTGGGTTAATATCAAGTTCAATCAGGTTTGGATTTTTGATGCAATAGGCTTGAACTGCTTCTATAGCATCTAAAATGGCATTCATGTCGGCAGCGGGTTTGCCTCGATAGCCTGCGAGAATTTTTGCAATCTTTAATTCCGATATGGCTTTTGAAATATCTTCGCGCGAGGAAGGAATAATCAGCGATGCACTGTCTTGCAAAAGTTCTGTCATTACACCGCCGGCGCCAATGGTGAGCAAGAGTACACCGGTTGCATCTCGCGTAATGCCAATCAGAATTTCAGCGATTGGGGTTGGAACCATTTCCTCGATCAGAAAGCCTTTAACACCGTTCATCGCGTTAGCAGCGGTGACAACTTCGCTTGCGTTCTGGAGGTTTAGCACGACTGCACCAGCCTCCGATTTATGCGCGATGCCCAAACCTTTTAGCACGACAGGAAAGTTTAAATTAGAAACAGCGTCTGCAATTTCATCTGGAGATTGTACCGTTACGTTCTTTGGAAATGGCAAGCCAAAGGACGAAAGCGCTGCCTTTGATTGGGCTTCGTTGAGAATAATCTCACCCGCAGGGTTTGCTGTAAGCAAGGCAGGCTCGGCTGTTCCGTCAGCAATCTCGCCTGCGGAAATAGCAACATCAATTGCTGAAATCATCTCTTCCATGCCATGCATAGGGGCAATGCCAAATGCAACTAATTCATCGGATAAGCGTTCGGATAGATTTTCCGGCAAGGTTGCGAGCATGGCGACTTTTGCATTTGTATTCGCCTTGGCTTGCTTCAATGCATTAAGCGCAGGTTCCCAAGCGGACGCATCGCAGCGGTCCTCCGGCGGAATGTCCATGATGAGAATATTGAGGTCGTAATCATCGTTGAAAACGGCACTGTATACGGCCTCCGTTTTATCCACATCACCCCAAATGAACGTATGGTAGTCAAGCGGGTTTGCTACTGTCACAATCGGGCCGAGTACATCTTTCAACGCGGTCGAAGCGCTGCTGTTTAAATCCCGGAAATTGATTTTCGTGCCTTCGACCATGTCTGAGATGAGGCCTGCTTCGCCACCGGAACAGGACATGGAAGATATTGAATTTCCATTGAGCGGGCCGCACACATGCATGAGTTTCAACGTCTCTAAAAATACTGCGATGGAACCGACTTCTACAATGCCAAGTCGTTTCATCAGTGCAGATGATGTCGCTGCACCCCCAGCAAGAGAAGCCGTATGGGTGAGCGTTGCGAGTTTGGATTTTTCTGATTTGCCCGTCTTGATAGCGACAATGGGTTTGCCAAGCTTGCGTGCCTTTTCGCTCATTGCCTCAAGTTTGCGGATGTCGCCAAAACCTTCAATGTAAAGTCCGATCGCCGTTACACGGTCGTCTTCCAGTAAGTGTGAAGTAAGATCAGTAAGTGACGTTTGTGCCTGATTACCCGCAGCGATGGTATAGGCAATGGGCAGGCCACGCTTTTGCATCGTCATGTTGATGAGGACGTTGGATGATTGCCCGATAATCGCGACACCGCGATCACACTCTCTGCCGCCATGTTGGTCTGGCCAAAGTGTGATGTTGTCGAGATAGTTTAAGAGGCCATAACAATTTGGGCCGAGGATTGGCATTTCACCAGCTGCCTCTATGAGTTGTGCCTGTAAGTCTCCGCCGCCTGTTCCTTCCGCATCACTTTCTAAAAAGCCGGAGGCAAAACAGGTGGCACCCCCAGCGCCCATTCTTCTTAATGCGCTGATGACTTCAATCGAAAGTTCGCGATTGACGCCAACAAAACTTGCATCTGGCGGGCTAGGTAATTCAGATATATCCTTGAAGCATGGGATGCCGCAGATTGCGTCTCGTTTCGGATGCACTGGCCAAATCTCGCCTGCGTATCTCGATTTCTGTAATTGCCGGATTACATTCTCCGCCCATGCGCCACCAAAGAGCGCAATGGATTTTGGGTTTAGAAGTCTGTCAAGATTGTCGGTCATGATAGTTTCTCAATTTCGTCTGCAAATTCGGTGATGGCAGCACTTCCCTTCGGGGTGAGGTTGTAGACGCCTTTTTCAATCCGCTCGAACCAGCCATAATGGTCGTCATACATGATGGCGCGCGCGCGGGTAACCTCAGTAGCTTTTGCTAATTCTGAAGCTTTGGTTGGGCCGTTTTTGTTTAAGTGAGAAAGGCAGCGCAACGCGTCTTGTTTGTAGGATGTGACCAGTTTGGTTTTGCTTGAACCGCCTTCATTCGGGTCGCCTACGCGGTGGGCAAATTCTTTTAGCATTCTGTTTTGTTTTTGCTTTGATTTGCGCGGTACATAGGGCGTTGGGTCAAGTTGAATGTCGGCCTTGTCGCCAGCGTGGTTGACGGTGATGATGCCAAGGCCCAACCTGCGGCAAAGGGTGCGGTTCGCGACGAAAGCCTTCCAGCCTGCACGGCCTTTCCATTCAGGCACTGCAACATAAACCATGTCGGTAATTTTTAACCGCTCAATGGCTTGGTGAATGAGTATTAGCGAAAAGCTTGTTTTCATCTCTACGACCACGGGCGGTTCTTCTCCACGCATGGCCATAATATCTGCCGAACCAATTTCCGCCTTCACCTCATAGCCTTGAGCCTCGAGGAGAGATTTTATAGGTTGATAGAGTTCGGTTTCTTTCATAGGCATTTTAGCCTTCCCCTTGTGGGGAGGCGCACGATTGCAAGAGCTTTGCTCCTTGCAGAGTGGGTGAGGGTAAGATTCTTTGCATTAATTGGATATGGCACCTCCACCAGTTCACTTTGTGTCGCCTTCCTCCCCACAAGGGGGAGGCTATTTGAACTTGGGTTCTCACCTCAAGCCCCTAACGGTCTCAACAACGCGCGTGAAATAATATGGCGTTGGATTTCCGATGTGCCTTCCCAGATGCGTTCGATGCGGGCATCACGCCAGATGCGCTCAAGCGGCAATTCATCCATCACGCCCATGCCGCCATGAATTTGAATGGCTTCATCCGCAACGAAAGCGAGCATCTCGGTTGCTTTCAATTTGGCCATTGCCATATCGGTGTCGGTGCACGTGCCCTGGTCATATTTCCAACCTGCTTCCCAGGTGAGAAGTTCCGCCGCTTTCATTTCCATCGCCATGTCGGCGAGCTTGAAGGAGACGCCTTGGAACTTACCAATCTTCTGGCCGAACTGTTCACGCTCGGCTGAGAATTCTACCGCATGTTGGAATGCACGGTCTGCGCGGCCAAGACAGGTGGAGGCAACTTGCAACCGCGTTGCACCAAGCCAGTCGTTCGCGACTTCAAAACCCTTGTGTATTTCGCCAAGCATGTTGCGCGCAGGTACTCGGCATTCATCGAACTCTAAGATTGAATTCGTGTAACCGCGGTGGGAGACATTGTTATAACCATCCCGCACGGTATAGCCCGGCGTGCCTTTGTCTACGAAGAAAGACGTTATGAGTTTCTTCTTTCCACGTGGTGTGTCTTCTTCGCCAGTCGCGACATAGACGATTGTGAAGTCCGCAATATCTGCGTGAGAAATAAAGTGCTTCGTGCCGTTGATGATCCAGTCATCACCATCCTGTTTTGCCGTGGCCTTCATGCCGCGCAGGTCTGAGCCAGCGCCGGGTTCTGTCATCGCCATGCAGTCCCATTTTTCACCGCGCACACAGGGCTCGAGATATTTTTCGCGCTGTTCGGGTGTGCCTGCACAAAGAATGTTTGATGGCCGCGCAACGCCGGTCCAGTGCAGCGCGTAGTTTGCGCGACCAAGCTCTTTTTCGTAGAGAAGCCAAGTCAGCGTATCGAGGCCCGCGCCGCCAAATTCTTCGGGAATATTCGCTGCATAAAGACCCGCTTCAATTGCTTTTTTCTGAACGTCCTTGATCAGGTCCATATCCAGATGGCCCGTGCGCTCTATCTCCGCTTCATGCGGATAGAGTTCGTTTTCCACGAAGCTACGCGTGGTATCCACAATCATTTGTTGTTCTTCGGTTAGGGCAAAGTGCATATTATCTCCATTCGGTCAGCCTCACGCTGAATTTGTCGAAGGGCAAGGTGAAAGCCCTGATCCTTCGACAAGCTCAGGATGAGGGTATATTAATCACCTCATACTCTCAGGCTTGGGCAGTTTCGATTGTGCTTCGTGTAAGGCTTTCATCTTCGCAGTCATTTCGCCACCTGGTTCGCAAGAGCGGCGGGTTTCAAGAGAGACGTGAATGAGCAGCTGGTTACACGTGCATAAGAGTTCGCCATCTTCGCGTTTCATCTCGTGATACATGCGTAGCTTTTTGCCTTCCGCCTGTAGCACTTGCGTGATGACATGAATCTTTTCATGCGGGTGGGTCTCGTTGCGGAACTGGATTAGGTTCTCGACGGTAAAATAGGAAAGGCCACTGTCGATATAAGCCTGGTCCGCGCCAATCATGCCCATCACTACGTCACCTGCGTCAGAGAACACCTGTCCGTAACGGCTTTCATTCATGTGGCCATTATAGTCTGTCCAGTCGATGGGGATGACGCGGTCAAGCGTTCGCAGAGGTTTGGTAATGTCTGTTGGGAGTTCCGGCTTGGTGCGTGCTTCATGCTCGACCAGTGTTTCGCCAGCGCCATAGTTGCGGGCTTTCAGGCCGCGCAAAATGGTGACTAGGTTATCATCGCGAATGCGTTCCAGTTCACGAATAGAATATTTGCCGGATTGATCATCAGACTGAGTGGCAATCTGATCAACCAATTCATCTGTGAGCTCCGGCACATCCATCAGTTTTGTCCACGGCCAAGAAAGACACGGTCCGAATTGCGCGATGAAATGTTTCATGCCTGCTTCACCACCTGCCACGCGGTAGGTTTC
>CAZXZQ010000145.1:0-7208 GCA_964645215.1 uncultured Rhizobiaceae bacterium
CTGCTTCTAGCATTAATGATTATCCACGGTCGGGCGAGATTGCGATTTTGTTTGTCTGCTCTTCTCTAAATGTATCAAGCGCGCGCGCGATTGCCTCGTCGTTTAGTGCCAAAATAGAAGCTGCGAGAATTGCCGCATTTTTGGCACCCGCAGTGCCAATTGCCAATGTGCCAACTGGAATACCGGCAGGCATTTGCACAATTGATAGAAGGCTGTCTTGACCTGATAATGCTTTAGATTGAACTGGAACGCCCAGAACCGGAAGCGGTGTCATGGATGCAGCCATGCCGGGCAGGTGGGCTGCGCCGCCGGCACCTGCAATAATAACTTTAAAGCCTTCAGCCTTTGCCCCTTTTGAAAACTCAACAAGACGTTCAGGCGTGCGATGTGCAGAGATAATTCGTGCATCATGACTAATTGATAATTCTTCTAAAAGCTCCACAGCATGTTTCATGGTGTCCCAGTCCGATTGACTGCCCATAATCACGCATACGTCTTTTTGTGTATCTGCCATTTTAATGCTTTCTGAGATTTACAAATTACAAAGTAATTAGAAAGCGCGTTTACTAGCGCATATAATCAAATTGTTCAAATGTTGAATGCATTTGAAATGGTTTGTTATCAAAATTTAACCCTGTTTTTAACAGGCTAAATTCTGGTAATCGACAAGGAGCATAATTTGTGGTCAACTTTAAGAATCATAATGTGTTAATTTTTATGATTACGTCTCCGCCCCATAAACCTTAATGAGGAGAAATATTATGCCAGTAGAATCCCATATTGATTCTTTAAAACACCGTCATCGTGAGCTTGAGCAAAAGCTCAATGAGATGCGAACCGGTTCAAGTACACATGAGAATGATCTTACAAAACTTAAGCGAGAAAAGCTTATGTTGAAGGATCGAATTCAACAATTAAGTCACTAGCTACACTCAACTGAGTATAAGCTACTTGATAAGAGTATTCGTTCTAGTGCATTAAAAGCCAAATGCACTGGAATGGATATTATGACTGAGATTGAAGACCGCTGCCGCCTTTTACTTATTGCCAATGCTGTAACCGTAAAACCTTCTGATATTATAGATGCTGTTGGCGGTGGAGATGTTGCAAGCGTAATACTACACGCTAGTGGCGCAGCAGAACATGAATTTATCAAATTTTGCGAAACATTGATTGAGCCTTTGCAAGCCCGCGATATAGCTGTGCTTGTTGCGGATAATACCCAAATTTTTGGACGTGCAAATGCGGATGGATATTTTGCCAGCAAGCCTAATGCAGAATTAGGTGATGATATTGCCCGCTTTTCGCCACACAATATTGTAGGATGTGGAAGCATCAAAGACCGTCATCACGCGTTGCAAATTGGTGAGCTGAAACCGGATGTTGTCATGTTTGGCAAGCTGGAGGGTGATATTCGCCCGGAGCCACATCGCAAAAACCTTGCTTTGGCTGAATGGTGGTCTGAGTTTGTTGAAATTCCCTGTATTTTAATGGGGGGAGACGACATTAAATATACAAAGGAATGTGCTGAAACAGGTGCTGATTTTGTGAGCTTTGGTAAGGCAGTTTTTGCAAATGCAAATAGGTCACCGACTGAGGCAGTGCAAACTATAAATGAGATGCTCGATCAATATGCCCCGAGCTTGACGAAGGAAAATTAAATTCGTGAAACATTTTCTGATCTCTTTTTTGATTTCACTTTTTACAACATTGTCTGTTCTTGCGCAGGAACAAGCTCAGAAAACTGAAGAGAATGATGCTCCCGCTGCAAAAGTAGTTGTTGATGAAGCATATGGTGCTTATCAGCAAGGACAATATTTAACGGCCTTTAGGTTGGCATTGCCGCGCGCAGAAAATGGCGACGCCGCAGCGCAGACCCTGATTGCCATTATGTATGAAAAAGGCCAGGGGATTTCAAAGAGCCAAGAAGAGGCAACCATTTGGTATGGCATTGCAGCTAATTCAGGTAACCGCGACGCACAATTTGCTTATGCGTTGCGATTATTAAAAGGCAATGGTGTTAAACAAGACCTCAAACAGGGGTTTGCCATGATGCAAGAAGCTGCAATTGCTGAGCACCCGCAAGCCATGTTTAACCACGCAAACCACTTGATTGATAATCGACCTACAAGTGCTGGGTATCGTAAAGCACTGCCGTTTTTTGAAAAGGCTGCACAAGCGCAAGTTGTCGAGGCTTTTTATGCACTTGCTCAGATATACAAAGCAGGCAAAACAAACGGCATTCAAGACCCTGACAAGGCGCGGGTGTGGTTGTCCAAGGCAGCAGACAGTGGATTTGATACGGCTCAAGTTGAACTGGCAATAGAATATTTACAAGGTAAGAATGGGCCAAAAGATCCTGAGAAAGCATTTGGATATTTTATGCAAGCTGCGGTTCGTGGCAATGTGATTGCGCAAAACCGTTTGGCTAAAATGTACGCATTTGGTGTTGGCACGGATATCTCACCAGTGGAAGCAGCCAAGTGGCATATTATTGCAAGCCGCGCAGGTTTGGCAGATATTGATCTTGAGCAATTTTTAAAAACGCTTGATGAAGATACGCGCCAATTGGGACTTGTGCAGGCAAATAAATGGCGCATACAAGAATAGTACGTCGAGCAGTAATTTAACTCAAACAACGTTACAGGCTTGCAATCCTACCCATTTATCGTCATACCCCGCATAACATAATCATACCCTTTTGTTGAAAGGCCTTTCTCGATGAAAATCAATGGCAATGAAATCAAGCCCGGTAATGTGATCGAGCATAAAAATTCCCTTTGGGTTGCGGTTAAAACAAATGCTGTAAAACCAGGTAAAGGTGGCGCGTTTAATCAGGTTGAATTGAAGAACCTCATTGATGGTTCAAAGCACAATGAACGCTTCCGCGCGACTGAGACTGTTGAGAAGGTTCGTCTAGAGCAAAAAGATTATCAGTTCCTCTATGAGGAAGGCGACATGTTGGTCTTCATGGATTCAAATACCTATGAGCAGCTTGAGCTTCAAAAAGAGTTTGTTGGTGAGCGCTCTGCGTTTTTGCAGGACGGCATGACTGTAACGGTTGAAAGTCATGAAGAGCGCCCGATTGGCATTAAATTACCTGATTATGTAACGTTGGAAATTTCTGAAGCTGATCCGGTTGTAAAAGGCCAGACAGTCTCTTCCTCTTACAAGCCTGCTGTAATGGAAAATGGCATTAAGGTTATGGTGCCACCGTTTATTGATGCTGGTGAAAAAATCGTCGTCGATACAAATGAAGTTACGTATATTCGTCGCGCAGAATCATAAGATACTCAATTTAAGGAGATCAGGCTTTGGCCCGTTCTGCAATATTAACTGTCATGACTAATGCTGCCTTCAAGGCAGGTAGGTCCCTGTCTCGGGATTTTGGCGAAGTACAAAATCTTCAAGTCTCTTTAAAAGGACCTGGTGATTTTGTAACCAATGCAGATCATAAAGCTGAAAAGATTATTCGTGAAGAACTGCAAGAATCTCGCCCTGACTTTGGGTTTCTGATGGAAGAAGGCGGCGAGATTATCGGAAAAGATCTACAGAACCGCTGGATCATTGATCCGCTGGATGGGACAAATAATTTTCTACATGGATTGCCACATTTCTGTACCTCCATTGCATTGGAACGCGAAGGGGAAATTGTTGCAGGTGTGATTTATAATCCGTCGACGGATGAACTCTTCACCGCCGAGCGTGGGCAAGGCGCATATGCAAATGATAAAGTTCGGATGCGCGTTGGCGGCAGGCGCGAACTTAGTTCGTCTCTTGTTTCCATGAATATTCCAAACCTTGGTAACAAGGGCCATAGACGTGCGTTGCTTGAGCAACAAGCTGTTATGCGTCAAACATCTGGTGTGCGTTGTTCTGGTTCTACGGCTCTTGATTTGGCTTATGTTGCTGCAGGGCGGTTGGACGCAACATGGCAACGTGGACCTGAAGCATGGGATTATGCAGCGGGTATGATCATAATCCGCGAGGCGGGTGGTTTTATTACAGATCTTGATGGTGGGACTGAGCTTTTTGAAAAAAGAACAGCGCTTGCAGGTAATGAGCGCATAAAAGGTCTTTTGGGCGAGGTGGTCAACGGCGTAAAAGTCAAAGACTGATTTAATTAAACTCTTTTCAATGACCCTTTAAAAGTCTAACTTCTGCTTTAATAATAATATGGTATCACGATGTTCCATATTGGGGACAGTTTCAGCGAGGAGATGCGGCGTGGCACGGGAATACGACCCTCTTAAATTATCCAATCCGAATGTATTTCTATTTAGTATGGTGATCATTCTGATTATCTTTGGATTCTTAGGCGCAATTTTATACCGACAAATCCTTGAAGCATTTGTAACCAATCCGGGTCTTAATGGATTAATTTTTGCCGTTCTTTTAGTGGGGGTTTTGATGATCCTTGCTCAAGTTATTCGCCTTATTCCAGAAGTACGGTGGGTTAACAGTTTCCGGATGGGTAATCCTGATCTGGAAGTTAGTCGCGAACCTGTGCTGCTAGCACCGATGAAAGCACTGCTTGGCCAGTCCAGCCAAGAGATGAGCATCAGCACATCGTCCATGCGTTCTATACTTGATTCAATCGCTAACCGGTTGGATGAAAGCCGCGATATCTCACGTTACCTCATTGGCCTTCTTGTTTTCCTTGGTTTGTTGGGCACATTCTGGGGTTTGCTTAAAACAATTGGTTCTATTGGGGATACAATACAATCGCTGGATCCTAGTTCCGGCAATGCAAATGATATTCTTGATTCATTAAAGGCCGGACTAAAAGCGCCGCTTGATGGCATGGGAACCGCGTTTTCATCTTCCCTTTTTGGCCTTGCAGGTTCTCTTGTACTTGGGTTCCTTGATCTTCAGGCAGGCAGAGCACAGGCACGCTTTTATACTGAACTTGAAAATTGGCTTTCCACGGTTACTGACCTGAGTTCTGAAACAACATTGGCTTCAGGTGCAAGTACAGATGAGGTGCGTGCGCACATGGAACAGTTAACGCAGAAGCTACAAACACAAGGTGGCAATAATGGGCGGATAAATGAATCGCTTGCAAGCCTTGTCGAAAGCATTCAGCAAATGGTGAAACATATGCGTGCGGAACAAGAAATCACCCGTCAGCAACTTACCCAACAAGAAGAACAGCAAAAAGATATGATGGTTCTTTTACGTAAGTTAAATGGGTTCTTTGACAAAGCTTCTAAGGAGTAGGCTCTAAATGTCAGTAGCACGCTCCAGATATCGCGAAAGGTCGGTCAATTACTGGCCCGGTTTTGTTGATGCGCTTGCAACTTTATTGCTGGCGATTATGTTCCTGCTTTCCGTATTTGTGCTGGCGCAATTTTTGTTAAGCCAAGAGATTACGGGCAAAGACCAAGTCCTAAATCGGCTAAATTCTCAGATCGACGAACTGACTTCTCTGTTAGCACTTGAGCAAGCGAACAAGCAGGATTTGCAAGATTCCATCGCTAATCTCGAAGCCTCTTTAAGTAGTTCCGAAGCGGAGCAATCCCGCCTGCAAGACTTATTGGCCACGAACAATACAGGTGATGATAGCGAGGTTCGTGTGGGTGAACTTACAACGCAGATTGATGAAGAAAAACAAATCAGCCAGCGTGCGCTTAGTCAGGTCGAATTGTTAAACCAGCAAATCTCGGCGCTTCGCCGTCAAATTGCAGCGCTTGAAGATGCGCTTGATGCGTCTGAAAATCGTGACCGCGAAAGTCAAACGCAGATTGCTGATTTAGGCAAACGCCTCAATGTGGCACTTGCACAACGCGTGCAGCAACTTAACAGATATCGTTCAGATTTCTTTGGTCGATTGCGTGAGATTTTGGGTGGACGCTCAGATATTCGTATTGTGGGTGACCGTTTTGTTTTTCCATCTGAAGTTTTATTCTCATCTGGCCAAGCTGATATGAGTGAAGGTGGTAAGACGGAAATGCTCAAAGTTGCAACTGCCCTTATTCAAATTGGCTCTGAAATTCCTGACGATATTAACTGGGTTTTACGCATTGATGGACACACGGATAATATCCCGCTCTCTGGCAATGGTAGGCTACGTGACAACTGGGAACTATCTTCTAGCCGTGCAACATCTGTGGTGCGGTTTTTAATCGAAGAGGGTATTCCGGCTAATAGGTTATTGGCGGCAGGGTTTGGCGAATATCAACCGCTTGAAGACGCAGACACCGATGAAGCACGAGCTAAGAACCGTCGTATTGAGCTAAAATTAACGGAGAGATAATGGTCGAGGTTGCCGACGTAATCATCGTAGGTGGTGGTCTTGCGGGTCTAGTTGCTGCACACGAGCTCACAGCGCGTGGCAAAAAGGTTTTCATTCTCGATCAAGAAGGTGAAAATTCACTGGGCGGACAGGCCTTCTGGTCGCTTGGCGGTTTATGCATGATCGATACGCCCGAGCAGCGCCGCATGCGGATCAAGGATAGTCCAGAACTTGCCTATCAAGACTGGATGGGATCTGCACAATTTGACCGTGAAGAAGATTACTGGCCAATAAAGTGGGCAGAAAAATATTTGGAATTTGCGGGCGGTGACATGCGCGCCTGGCTTTATGGCTTGGGCATGCGTTGGTTTCCGGTTGTCGGCTGGGCTGAGCGCGGTGGTTCATTCGCTGATGGGCATGGCAATTCGGTGCCACGATTTCACATTACATGGGGCACTGGCCCTGGGGTTATGGAACCATTTGAAGCAAGCGCGCGCGAAGCAAGTAAGAATGGATTTCTGACTTTCAAATTTCGTCATCAGGTGACAAAACTCATCTCGAAGAACGGAGTTGTTACAGGCGTGAAGGGCAAGGTTCTATCACCATCTACCGTTGGACGCGGGGAGCAAAGCTCGCGCGAAGTCGTAGGTGATTTTGAATTGCATGCGCAATCAGTCATTGTATCTTCCGGCGGCATTGGTGGTGATTTTGAACTCGTCAAAAAGAACTGGCCACGTAAACGTCTAGGGCAACCGCCACAAAACATGGTGGCCGGAGTTCCACATCATGTGGACGGCAAGATGATTGATATCACGCGCAAGGCTGGCGGCAATGTCATCAACGAAGACCGCATGTGGCATTACACTGAAGGTGTAAAGAATTTTGATCCGATTTGGCCAAATCACGGCATTCGTATTTTACCCGGACCATCCTCCATGTGGTTTGATGCGGAAGGGGTGCGGATGCCGGCGCC